>NZ_CP195158.1:3675000-3895390 GCF_051200825.1 Formosa sp. A9
GCAACAGCGCCCCCTATAGTGGCTTCGGGTATACCGGCAGCTACACCACCAAACAACACGCCAACCGCTAAACCTTCCGGAATATTATGTAAGGTAATGGCAAGCACCAAAAGTGTGGTTCTTCGCCAAGGACTTTTTACGCCCTCTTTTTCGTTTTCCTTAAAATTGATATGTAAATGAGGTAAAATTTTATCGAGTGCAAACAAAAACAAAGCCCCCATAGCAAAGCCAACCGCCGCAGGAATAACTTTTACAAAACCCTCGCCAGGGCTCATTTCGATACCCGGCGCCAACAAACTCCAAAAACTGGCCGCCACCATAACACCGCCTGTAAACCCCAGCATGCCATCAAGTAAACCACGGTTCATACCTTTAAAAAAGAATACCAAAGCCGCACCGGCAGCGGTAACAATCCAAGTAAACAAAGAAGCATAAAGCGCCCCTAAAACCGGATCTATAGATTCGAAATATTGAATGATTGTATCTAACATTAATTTTTAATTTTTACATATAAATTATTGGAAACTGTTTTGGAAACCGACAAAGGACTTTCGTTTAAAGTTATGGTTAACGACTCGTCGAACACTTCTTTAGACGCCACAGTAAACACCGTACCCAAACCAATGCTTAACTTATCTAAATACTGTAAAAACTCTACCGACGAATCTTTAACACCAACACAAATACAAACGCTACCTGTCGAAACCTGAGACAGCAATACCTTTTGTGAATTTTTAATATAGCCTTGTTTATCTGGTATAGGATCGCCATGCGGATCTTCCTCTGGGAATTCTAAAAAAGCATCGAGTTCGTTTGTGAGTTTTTCAGATTTTATGTGCTCTAACTGCTCGGCTACCTCATGAACCTCATCCCAAGAAAAATTTAATTTATCTACTAAAAACACCTCCCACAAGCGGTGCTTTCGCACGACATTAGATGCCGCCAAGCGTCCTTTTTCGGTAAGGCGTACTCCTTGATATTTTTTATAGTTAACAAACGATTTGTCTGCCAGCTTTTTAATCATATCGGTAACAGACGATGCTTTGGTATCCATTCTTTCGGCAATAGCATTAGTGCTCACCGATTCGCCTCCGTATTTGCTAATTAAATAAATCGCTTTTAAATAATTTTCTTCAGATAATGTAACCACTATAATATTGTTTGCCACAAATATACACTTTTTACCGTAATACAAATATATTTTTAGACTAGTCTAAATTTTATTTTATATTTGCACAACATTTAAAATTACCAAGGACTAAAAATGAAATTCAGTTTAATACTCATCTTTCTGTTCAGCATCAATTTAAGCGCCCAGAATTCTTTTACTATTTCAGGTAAAGTAACCACCGAAGGCCTACCTATGCCTTACGCAAATGTATATTTAAAAGGAACCGACAAAGGCGCAGTGACAGATGAAAACGGAAACTATATTATTAAAAATATACCCGAAGGCAATTATACAGTTGTAGCCTCTTTTACTGGTTTTAAAGCCCAAGCCAAGACAGTAACGGTAAACACAAACATCAACATAAATTTTAATCTTGAAGAAACTGAAACGTTAGATGAAGTCGTAATTTCAGGTACGTTAAAGCCGGTTAGCCGATTAGAAAGTCCGGTACCCGTAGAAGTTTATACGACTACTTTTTTGAAGCAAAACCCCACGCCTTCAATTTTTGAAGCCTTACAAAATGTTAATGGCGTACGCCCACAAATAAACTGTAATGTGTGTAATACGGGAGACATACACATTAACGGACTGGAAGGCCCTTACACTTTAGTGCTTATAGATGGAATGCCCATTGTTAGTGGACTCTCTACTGTTTACGGTCTTTCGGGAATTCCCAATGCTTTAATAGAACAGATTGAAATTGTAAAGGGACCCGCTTCCTCTTTATACGGAAGTGAAGCCGTTGGCGGATTGATTAACATCATTACCAAATTGCCCGAAAACACCTCTAAATTTGCTGCCGACGGCTTTATAACGAGTTGGGGCGAAGCGAATATTGATTTAGGTTTTAAAGCGGCTCTTGGCAGTAAAACCGATGTATTAACTGGTGTCAACTATTTTAACTACAGCAATCCGATTGACAACAACCACGACAATTTTACCGATGTCACCTTACAGGATCGCGTGTCTGTCTTTCAAAAATGGTCGTTTAAACGCGCTGAAAACCGACAATTTTCTGTTGCTGGCCGCTATTTTTACGAAGACCGTTGGGGTGGCGAAATGCAATGGACACCAGAATACCGTGGTGGCGACGACATCTATGGCGAAAGCATTTATACCTCACGTTTTGAAGTGATAGGAAATTACCAGTTGCCTTTTAAAGAAAAAGTAAACTTCCAATTCTCGTATTCCGATCACGATCAAAATTCGGTGTACGGAAACACACCATATTTGGCTCAACAACGCATTGGTTTTGGACAATTCATTTGGGATAAATCGGTAAACAACCATGATTTATTATTCGGTACCGCAGTCAGATATAACTATTACAACGACAATACCACAGCCACTGAAACAGCCGACGAAGTCGCCATTCCGTCCCTGTTTATTCAAGACGAAATCGCCTTAAACAGCAAACATCATGTATTGTTGGGCGCCCGTTACGACTACGACAAACGCCACGGTAACATTTTCACACCCAGACTTGCCTACCGTTTTAAACCCACCGAAGAAGACATCATCCGTATCAATGCTGGAACCGGATTTCGGGTTGTTAATTTATTTACCGAAGAGCACGCTGCCCTAACCGGAGCCCGCGATGTGATTATAGAAGAAGAACTGAAACCCGAAGAGTCGTATAATGTCAACATCAACTATCTTAAAAAAATATACACCACAAATGGTATGATGTTTACGTTGGATGCCTCGGCATGGTACACCTATTTTACCAATCAAATTGTGCCGGATTACGAAACCAATCTCAATCAAATTATTTACGATAATTTAGACGGACATGCCATTTCGCAAGGTGTTAGCCTAAATTTGGATGCCGTTTTTGCCCAAGGTATCAAAGCCAATATTGGTGCCACTTATCAAGATGTGAGTCAGCATGAAAACGGGGAGAAAAACAGACAATTGCTTACCGAACGTTTTTCGGGTAATTGGGGCGTCACCTATAAACATTACCCAACCAACCTCACGTTTGACTATACCGGAAGCATTTACGGGTCGATGTTATTGCCCACCTTGGGTGAACTTGATCCCAGAAGTGATGCATCGCCTATTTGGAGTCTTCAAAACATTCAAGTGACTTATGATGGTTTAAAAAACATGGAGTTTTACGGTGGCGTAAAAAACATTTTAAACTGGACCCCTGAAAAAAACGAACCTTTTTTAATTGCCAGAGCCGACGATCCTTTTGATGAACAGGTAGATTTTGATAACGACGGCAATGTGATTCCAACTCCAGACAATCCGTATGCGCTTACTTTCGATCCGTCTTATGTGTATGCGCCCAACCAAGGCAGACGCTTATTTTTTGGGGTACGCTTTAATATAAATTAAAACAACCGCTTCATTTACACCCCTAAATTAGGCAACACAAAAGATTTAGTATTGTTGTGCAATCTGATCCACAACCCTGGATTGGCGTTTAATTGCTGTTTAGCCTCCTCTAAATTGGAACTGATGGTTGTTTGAAGCACCTTGGCATAAGTATCTACTTTGGCTGGAGCTGTATCGGCATCCACCACCGATTGCACCACTTTTTTAGCTTGTAATATGGCTGCAGGCCCAAGAGTTAAAATATATTTCGCGGCCCGACACTCTTGTTCGTCGCTCTCGCTTACCATACTTCCGCCTGCTTTAAATTTATTGATATGATGTTCTAAAATACTATTGGAAATAGGTATGATGCCTGCCACGTGATGCCATTGTGCTCCCGAAAACGGCTTGATATACGCCAAATGTGAAGCTTGGTTGGCTTCTGGTCCATGACCAATAAAGAAGATATCGAGTCCGCCTAAATGTTCCAACTTGGTTAAATAGGCCGTAAGTGCCGATTCCAGATCGTCTGTATCGGTTTGCATGGGGGTAAAGCTTTTTATTTTCTTGAAAAAAGCGTCTCCTAAAATACGTTCGAAATCCCTAACAAAACTGAAGCCATTAGCCATGTTCATTGGCGCTAATGCATCTTGGGTAAACACATTTAACCGACTTAACAATGCATCTTGCTCGCCAGTCTTAGCGATTTCACCCAACAAACGATGTAATTCCTGAGCACCACGACCACCCAAAAGCGCGATGTTGATATCGCCTTCTTTTTCGGCTGCCGTTGCATATAATTCCTGTAACATGGCTTGCCCTACAACGGCTTCGGAAGGCAAAACGGTTGGCGTTACACCATGATCTACCACCTGAAACGCTGTAGCATCTAAATGAGACAACCACACATTATTATTTTCTTCTTGTCTTGTAAATTCTAATTGTTGCTCAATCATATCTTTATGTTGAATATTTTATGTTTAATTAAATCCGCGTTCCTTTTGAAGCTGATCGTAAGCCTCTTGTACTTGTCGGAACTTTTCTTCGGCACCCTTACGGTGCTCTTCACCTAAATGAATCACCTTATCTGGGTGATATTTTTTAGCCATATGGCGATATGCCTTTTTAATTTCATCGTTTGTTGCCGACTTATCGATTTCTAAAATTTTATAAGCATTATCGCTACTGTTATAAAACATAGCTTTAATACTTTCGAAATCTAAAGCGCGAATGCCTAAATAATTAGAAATGGTATAAATAATGTCGACTTCGGACTGACTTACATTCCCATCGGCTTTAGCGATTCCGAATAAAAAATGAAGCAATTGTAAGCGCGACGGATGATCCATCATTTGCTTAATTTGCAAACACACATCACGCACAGGAATATTATTTTGTTTACTAATATTTTTGAACAATCTAAACGCATGATTAGCGCGTTCTTTACCATACATACCCACAAATTGCGATCGTACAAAGTCTAATTCGCTTTGGTTACTTTTACCATCGGCCTTAATAACCACTGCCGATAGAATAAGCAGACTTACCTCGAAATCGCCCGATTGCGTTCTGGGTTGTTGGGTATTTCCATATGGGCCTTGGGTATTTACTTTTATACCACCGTTGGACAAGCCATCTACAACGCTACCTAATGCAAACCCTAAAATAGCGCCTATTGGCCCTCCAAACGACCATCCTAAAGTGGCGCCTAACCATTTTGATATACTCATAATAATTAATTTACGCACAAATATACTACATGCAATACTTTTACAGTTGTTAGTAGTAACTTAAAATAATTTTCTGCGTTAGGGATAGCAGCGGCATCCTTTTTGCTTTTACAATACATTTACATAACACCTGCTTAGCTTACCATGTGGAAGTAACTAGTTAAAAATCCTGAAAGCAAAAAGATACAGCGTATAGCCCGCCCTTGCCGTGCAAGGAAACGCCACAATATACTTATACAAAAACATCTTTAGCATTACTGCTTTTGGTGTGCATAAGCGCTTAATTTTATGTATCTTTGCAACTTATTGTTAAACATAAAAGAAATTAAAATATGTATCCAGCAGAATTAGTAAAACCTATGCGCGAGCATTTAACGCAAGTTGGTTTTGAAGAATTGCAAACTGCCGAAGCTGTAGATGCTGCCATAGCAAAAGAAGGCACAACTTTAGTAGTTGTAAATTCGGTTTGTGGCTGTGCTGCGGCAAATGCTAGACCAGGAGCCATTACAAGTATACAAAACGAAAAACACCCAGACCATTTAGTAACTGTGTTTGCGGGTGTAGACAAAGAAGCTGTAGACAAAGCTAGAGGGTATATGATCCCTTTCCCGCCAAGTTCGCCAAGTATTGCTTTATTTAAAGATGGTGAATTGGTACACATGTTAGAGCGCCACCATATTGAAGGTCGCCCAGCAGAGATGATTGCCGACAACCTTAAAGATGCTTATAACCAATTTTGTTAAAAGCTTTTTTAAAATAATACAAACCACGCTTTTTGCGTGGTTTTTTTATGTGTAATTTTACAGCTAAATTAAATTAGAACTAATTACCATTAATGAAACTATTAGCGTATCCGTTAACCATTTTATATTTAATTGCTTTTGGGTTAACCTTACTCGTTTTCCATCCTATACTCTGGATTAGCCATCGTGTTTTTGGCTACACTGCCTTACAAAACAGTGTAAATGTCCTTCAGTTTTGTTTACTGCGTTGTTTAAATATTTTAGGCACAAGATTCACTTATAACAATCCGTATCCGTTACCTAAAAACACGCCAATAATTATAGTATCTAACCACCAAAGCATGTACGACATATCGCCAATAATATGGTTTATGCGCGAGGTACATCCAAAATTTATTAGTAAATTAGAGTTAGGTAAAGGCATACCCAGTGTATCGTACAATTTACGTCATGGTGGTTCTGCCTTAATAGATCGCAAAAATGCCAGACAGTCTATAAAAGCCATAAATGATTTTTCGACTTTTATAAACGAAAAGAAATATGCTGCCGTAATTTTCCCAGAAGGCACACGCAGTAAAACTGGGGAGCCCAAACCGTTTCAACGCCGTGGTTTACAAACCTTAATAAAAAATTTACCCGATGCCTACATAATACCATTAACCATTAACAACTCCTGGAAAACATTGCGTTATGGTAAATTCCCAATGGGATTGGGTGCACATATTACATTAACGGCACATAAACCCATAAATTTGGCTACCTTTACAGCAACAACAGACGAGTTAATCGATCAAGTAGAACAGACCGTAAAACAAAGTATAAACTCTTAAAATATAACGTTATGTCATTAAAAAATGTGAGGTTAGAAGTCATGCAGTTTTTGGAAAAAGACGTAGACGCATTAATAGAAAAATATTTAATTCCGATAGAAAAAATTTGGCAACCAACAGATTTTTTACCAGATTCTGAAGGCGATACTTTTTTTGAAGAAGTAAAAGAAATTAGAGAATTAGCCAAAGAGCTCCCTTACGATTTTTGGGTAGTTCTTGTAGGCGATATGATTACCGAAGAAGCCCTACCAACTTACGAATCTTGGTTAATGGATGTTGAAGGTGTTGGCCAGGTAGAACGCAACGGATGGTCTAAGTGGGTGCGCCACTGGACTGCCGAAGAAAACAGACACGGCGACGTACTTAACAAGTATTTATACCTTTCTGGCCGTGTAAATATGCGCGAGATAGAAAAAACCACCCAATATTTAATTTCCGATGGTTTTGATATCGGTACCGATCGTGACCCATACAAAAACTTTGTATACACCAGTTTCCAAGAGTTGGCCACCTACATTTCGCACAATCGTGTAGCCAAGTTAGCCAAAGACAGAGGCAATAAACAATTGAGTAAAATGTGTCGTATTATTTCGGGCGACGAAATGAGACACCACAATGCCTATAGCGAATTTGTAGAGCGTATTTTTAAAGTAGACCCAAGCCAAATGATGATGGCGTTTCATTACATGATGAAACAAAAAATTACGATGCCGGCTCACTTTTTAAGAGAATCTGGCGACAAAATTAGCACGGCTTTCGAAGAGTTTTCGAACACTGCACAGCGTATTGGTGTGTACACATCTGTTGATTATGTGCAAATTTTAGAAAAGCTTATTGATCGTTGGGAAATTGAAAAAATTACAGGATTAACAGATGAAGCAGAAAAAGCCAGAGATTATTTGGTTAAGCTTCCCGCAAGAATGATGCGATTAGCAGAACGTATGAAAATTCCTGAAAACTCATATCAATTTAAGTGGGTTGAGCCCGCAAAACTTTAAGCATTACTTAGATAAACTGAGGTCTGAAAAGTTAAAAAGTATCGTCATTCTGTGCTCGACACAGAATCTCTCTACACTGAAAATTGGTGGTTAGAGCATCTGAAATAAATTCAGATTGACGAAAAATTAACTTTTCAGACCTTTTTTTCATGACAATTATGAGCGATACTACTATTATACCACAAACCATAGATTTTGTTAAACACACGCTACAACATGCCGAAGGCGGGCACGATTGGTTTCATATAGAACGGGTTTACAACAATGCTAAACTAATTGCAAAAACCGAAAACGTAAACCTATTGGTTGTAGAATTAGCTGCTCTTTTACACGATATTGCCGATAGTAAGTTTTATGATGGCGACGAAACCATTGGCCCAAAAATGGCTTCAGAGTTTTTAAACAGTATTCATGTTGACAATACTACAATTAACCATGTAGTTGCGATTATTGAAAACATTTCGTTTAAAGGCGGGCACACTAAAAGCTCTTTTTCTTCAATAGAACTAGATGTTGTTCAAGATGCCGATCGATTAGACGCCATTGGCGCCATTGGTATTGCCAGATGTTTTAATTATGGAGGCTTTAAAAACAGAGCCATTTACGACCCGAACATCGCACCAAATCTAAACATGACGAAAGAAGCTTATAAGGCATCTACTGCGCCTTCCATAAATCATTTTTATGAAAAGCTTTTACTTTTAAAAGATAAAATGAACACTCTAACCGGTAAGACCATAGCAGCACAACGCCACGAATTTATGGAGTTGTATCTAAAACAATTTTACGCCGAATGGAACGGCGAACGCTAATTATTGAATAATACGCGTCATTTCACTTCGATATTTAGAAGCAGTGGTTCCGGTAATCTCGTTAAAAAATTTATTGAAATGCGAGAAATTATTAAAGCCGCATTCAAAACAAATATCGGTTATACTCATTTTACTTTCTTGAAGCAATTTAGTAGCATGCACTACGCGGTATTCGTTAACTAACTTGGTAAATGTTTTTCCTGTTGCTTTTTTAAAGAATCTACAAAACGCCGGCACCGTCATGTTTACTTTACCAGCCATGTCTTCTAAACTAATGTGCTCCTGAAAGTTATTATTTATGTACTTAAAAATAACATCTATTTTAGCACTGTCTTGAGGTTCGGTTTCGAAAGCCACACCATCTACATTTAATAAGGTATAATGTTCGCTAAGCGCTAAATCGTTTAAAATTTCCAAAAATTTTAAAACCCTATTAAAACCCTGAAGGTCGTTTAAAGATTCTATTTTAGGGCCAACCAAAAATTTAGTTTCAGGTTTGTAAAGAATTCCTTTTTTAGCGCGCTCAAACAGTAAAGCGATGCGTTCCATCTCTGGAAGTTTAAAAAACGAATCTCCCAAGAAATCTGGTAAAAACTGTATAATGGTTTCCGAACCGCTAGCTGTTAAACGATCTGTAAATCCGTTATGCGGCAAATTAGATCCAATAAGGATAAGCTGACTATTATTAAAATAAGACAAATGGTTACCAATATGGCGTTTACCTTGTCCTTTATTTACATAAACCAATTCTAATTCTGGATGAAAATGCCAAAACGCACGGCTTTTGTGCGCTTCTTGCGTATGGTGCCTAACCACTAAGGAACTTCCAAAGCTGGGCGTTACTTTTTCGTATGTAGGTTTTATTTTCATAGGGTACAGGTTTTTACACAAAAATACAAAATGCTGCAAAGGTATAACATGTTCTTAATTATCTATAATATATGCTAAATTATCTTTACAAAAGCTTAACGTAAATTTCACAGTTAATATTCCACACAAAATAGGCAATATTGATGTTTTACAGCTTAAAATACCACCCTATATTTGTCATGTAATCATACAACAAGCTGTAAGTCTTAGCTTACCTTTTTGGATAACAACAATAAAGTTCTCAATACTCGAATACATAACCTATTTAATACGAGTATGATAAAATATAATTTTTGAATTTAAATAAATAGTTAGTTAGACTATGTCAATTAGTTAGTTTGTTAGAGTGGGTCTGGTTAACCCACTCTTTTTTTTTATTTATTTAAATTACAGAATTATCATCTTCATGAGTTTTTAAGTACTAAAAACGGCTCCCGATTAAAATTTTATACTTTTTTTTAATCAGCCTTCAAAAAAAACTTCAAACTACAACGTTTTCGATTCAAAAAATATTACAATATAGAACATAAAATGTTTTATTTTAACTCAATAAAACATATTTACAACGTTTTCGGATAATATAGCATACAAACAAGGCAATATTGATGTTTTTCAGCATGTAAAACCGCTCTATATTTGCAGTGTTAATCGTTAAGAAAAACAACATGAAAAACGTAATTAAATTTAGCATGTGCCTATTAGTAATGGTTACTACAATGGCAACAAGTTACGCAGGTAACACAAAAAAAGAAGATGATGATAAAGGTAAAATGGTTATAACATTAACCTTAAATAACGTAAAAGCTGGTCAACAATTAGTAATTAAGGATTTAGATGGTTTAACCATTTACAAAGAAGCTATTGCTACTACTGGTTTATACAACAACACGTTTAACTTAAAAGCGTTACCAGAAGGAACATATTATTTTGAGCACTATAAAGATTTACAAATTAAACGTATTCCTTTTACAGTTGCCAAAGGCGAAGTTTCTTTTGATAGCAACAACGGTAAAACATTCTTTAAGCCAGTGGTACGCAAACAAGGCAACGTTATGTATTTAACCCAATTAGCTTTAGACAAAGAAGATTTAAATGTAGCAATATACTACAGCAGCGATGTAAAATCTGATTTCGAGTTAATCCATGCAGAGCATGTTACCGACACCTTAAACATCGAGCGTATTTACCAATTATCTCCAGAAAGAAAAGGAGAATACAGAGTAGTACTTACCACAAATGGCGAAGATTTTGTAGAAAACTTCACCTTATAAAATATTAAATGAATAGTTAGTTAGACTATGTCAATTAGTTAGTTAGTTTGTTAGAGAGCGGGTCTGGTTAACCCGCTCTTTTTTTTGTTTATTATTCAAGTAAAAAACACAAACAAGCAACACCGTCTTAGCACATGAACCTCATCTACATTTAAAATTCAATTAACATATACTCCGCTAAATTTCGAGATGGTTATATGTATTTTAATTTAAGATTAACCTGAATCGCCTTATCTAAAAGTCCATTTGCCGTCGTAAATTTTATAATACCAAACTACGCGGTTATTACAAAGCTTTTACGTGTATTCCTTAAAATGATCAAGCATAACGGATGCACAAAATTACCAAAAATATACTCTATATTAACCTTACAAAAGCTTAACTTAAATTTTACAGATAATATAGCATACAAAATAGCCAATATCGATGTTTTAGATACCACCAACACCCCATACATTTGTAGTGTTAATTGTTAAAAACAATCACTATGAAAAAGGTATTACAATTTAGTATTTGCATGTTAGCCGTTTTAACTAGCATAGCAACAACCTATGCCAAAGACAACAAAGTAAAGGTTGACGACAAAAACAAAAAAGAGATTACATTAACGCTAGACGATGTTAAACAAGGCCAGCAACTTTTAATAAAAGATATTAATGGCTTGACACTTTATAAAGAAGATTTTAAAAATACAGGCAGCTACAGCAATACGTTCAATCTTTCTAATTTACCCAACGGAAGTTATTATTTTGAACACGAAAAAGATTACCAAGTAAAAATTATTCCTTTCGAAATACAATCTGGAGCAGCAGCTTATAATACTGCAAATTTTGTAACATTGTTTAAACCCGTTACCCGTTTTAAAAACAACACGGTATACATCTCGAAATTAGCTTTAAACAAAGAAGATTTACACATAAAAATCTACTACAAAAAGAACAGCAATACTACCCATACAGATTTTGAACTTTTACACTCCGAAACTATCAGTAACCAAGTTAACATAGAACGTATTTACAGCCTATCTGAAAAGCAACAAGGAGAATATAAAATAGTATTTGAAACGGAAGGAAGATTTTATACAGAATACATGCATATTTAGCACACAACATATAGTTAGTTAGACTATGTAATTAGTTAGTTTGTTTAGAGTGGGTCTGGTTAACCCACTCTTTTTTTATTTACAAAACATTAACACAAAATCTCAATAACACACTAATTATTAAGTGTTTATTAAAAAAATTTAAACTATTACCCAGAGCCTATACTATTTTGCAGAACGCCTATACCAAACCCCAAAGCATATTAAACAATTCCGCAATTAAGGCATGTCGGTTACTAACCGAGATAAACCAATATTTCACCTTAAGAGCGACACCAATAAAATCTGCTACATTACCTTAAATATATTCTATTTTAACATTACAAAAACTTAACTTAAATTTTACAGGTAATTTAGCATATAAAGTAGCCAATATCGATGTTTTACACCCCAGTATTACAACCTACATTTGTAATGTTAATCGTTAAATAATTCAATTATGAAAAAAGTAATGAAACTCAGTATTTGCATGTTAGTAATGGTTTCTAGCATAGCAACAAGTTACGCCACTAACTTTTCATCATTTATTGATGATAAAGAGAAAATGGAGATTACGTTAACACTTAAAGATGCAAAAGAAGGACAGCAATTATTAATAAAAGATGTTAATGGTTTAATCTTACACAAAGAAACAATAGAAAAGACAGGCTTGTACAACAACACCTTCGATTTAACCAATTTGCCAAACGGTAACTATTATTTCGAACATCAAAAAGCCTATCAAATCAAAATCATTCCTTTTAATGTAAAAACGGGTACTGTTGCCTTTATAACAGATAAAGAGATTACACTTTTTAAGCCTGTTTTAAGAGTAAAGGAAAACAACATTTTAATTTCTAAACTGGCTTTAGAAAAAGAACCTTTACACGTAAAAATTTACTACAATACCAATTTAAGAGGAGCCGATTACGAACTTATTCATGCCGATACAATTACCAACGAAATGAATATCGAGCGCATCTATCAATTAGATGGTAAAGAACACGGTGATTACCGTATCGTTTTCGAATCGAACGGCAGAGAATACGTAGAATATTTTAAAATATAATGTTTATCTAGTCACTAAGTTTATTGTAAAGAGGCCGCCTAAAAAGTTTAAAAGTACGTCATTCTGTGCTTGACACAGAATCTCACCATATTGAAAATCAATAATTATGAGAATCTGAAATAAATTCAGATTGACAAAAAACTAACTTTTTGGACAGCCTCTTTCTTATGTTTTATAACCCCAGAAAATCACTTATTAAACTGCGCTTTGCGTTTTTCTAAAAAAGCGGTAGTACCTTCTTTAAAATCATCGGTTCCAAAACAAGCGCCAAAAGCTTCAATTTCCGAAGCATAACCATTAACATTTGCCTTATACCCTGCATTAATTACCGCAATGGCTTTACCAATGGCAACAGGCGAATTTTTCATTATTTTTTGAGCTATCCCTTCGCAAAACTCCAATAAAGTATCTTGCTCCACAACATGATTTACTAAACCGTAATGCAAGGCTTGCTCGGCGTTAATCATTCCTGCAGTCATAATCATTTCCATAGCGCGACCTTTACCCACTAATTGTGGCAAACGCTGCGTACCGCCATAACCAGGAATAACCCCTAAAGAAACCTCCGGAAGTCCCATTTTAGCATTGGTACTAGCCACTCTAAAATGGCACGCCATAGCTAACTCTAAACCTCCACCTAAAGCGAAACCATTAACAGCAGCTATAACTGGTGTTTGCAAATTTTCTACAAAATCGAACAGCAACTCCTGACCTTTTGCTGCCAAAGCAGCGCCTTGATCGACATTAAAATGTGCGAATTCACTAATATCCGCACCGGCAACAAAGGCCTTTTCTCCAGTTCCAGTAATTAGTATAACGCGTGTTTCGGTATTTTCATCTGCTAATTTAAAAGCTGAATGCAACTCGGCTATCGTTTCTTTATTTAAAGCATTTAATTTTGTAGGTCGGTTTATGGTTATAGTGGCAACCCCTTCGTGGGTTTCTAAAAGTAAATTATTAAACGTCATGTCTTTATAGTTTTGGAAAAGTAACAATAAACGTTGTTCCTTTTTCGTGTTGTGTTGTAAAGGTAATGTTTCCGTTATAAGTTTCCACAATATTCTTAACCATAGCCAGTCCAAGTCCCATACCACTAGATTTTGTGGTAAACTTTGGTTCGAATACTTTAGCTTCGTTTTCTTCGGAAATACCTGTACCGTTATCAGAAACGCTTAACCTAATAGCATTGTTTTGCAACGATACGTGCACAACTATTTTAGGCACGCGTTCTGGCGGAATTGATTGTATACCGTTTTTCACCAAATTGGTAACGATACGTATTAAATGTGTTTTATCGAACGTGGTAATTATGGTTTCCTGTTCGCACAGAAACACAATATAGTCTTCGTTAAAAATGTCTAAAGCCAATCGTACCGTACTAACAACATCTATCGTTTCGTTTTGCTGCGCTGGCATTTTAGCAAAATTCGAAAATGCCGATGCTATAGCACTCATGGTATCGATTTGTTGGATTAAAGTTTCGGAATACTCTTCGACTTTTTGATGAATTTGAGGATCGTTAGGATTAAATTTTCGTTGAAAATTCTGAACACTCAATCGCATTGGTGTTAAAGGGTTTTTAATTTCGTGCGCCACCTGTTTTGCCATTTCCCGCCAAGCCTGTTCGCGCTCACTCTTAGCCAATTTTACTGCGCTTTCCTCTAACTGATCGATCATACTATTATAGGAATTCACTAAAGTTGAAATTTCCTGACTCGCATCGTCTACATCTATACGCTCGTTACGTTTTTCCAGAGTTGTTGTATTAATTTTATCGCTTATGGTTTTTATCGATTTTGTTATATAATTGGCCAAAAAGAACGCTATTGCCGAAGCTAGAACCAACATAAACAAATAGGCGTAACTAATACGCTCCAAAAATTCATCGAGTTCCTTATCTAAAAAATCATCGTCTTCAAGATAAGGCAAATTAAGTATCGCTAAAGGTTTGTATTTTTGATCGGTGATATAAGAATACGACGATTGATACACTTTTTCGTTTTCATGTCGTTTTTCCACATAAGTATGTTCTACAGAATGCGATAAGCGATTTAATATTTTAGCATCTATACAACTAGGCACAGAATCTTGAGCAAAAGCAGCTCTAGAAGAGGTTAAAATGGTACCGTCTAAATCGTAAATATTAATCGTTAAATTATGAATGGTAGCAATTTCGTATATTTTATTTTTTAAGATTAAAGGAAGTTTTTCGGTTTTAACCTCGTACGAAGTTTCTTTTATAATAAAATTTAAGTGGGATTTTATGTTTTTCTCTTTACGCTCCAGACGTTGCTGATGATAATCTATCGCCTCTTCGCTGTACTGGTAAATCGCCACTACCACAATTAAAATAGATGCCAAAAGCACTACAAAAAGCATGGCCACAAAAATGCGAAGCCGTAAAGAGATTTTTTTTAGTTTCATATGTTATATCCTGTGCTAAATATAACAATAATCAAGCCAATCGTTTTAAGCTCTCGGATTTTTAGAACGAATGCGTTTATATACCTTAAAACCCAACATAAGTAAGGCACCAAGCACAAAAATGGCAATAACCCCAAAAATCCAATTCATGGCATTTTTTAGAATCACTAAAAACACAACTGCAAACAGAATAAATGTAGCGCCTTCGTTCCATAATCGCATAAAATTAGATGTTTTGGTAACCTCATCGCGCTGTAATTGCTTGAAAAACTGATGTGTTTTTAAATGATAAATAATAAGCAGCACCACAAAACCTAGCTTAACATGCATCCATCCCTGCTGCAACCATACAGGCATAATTACAAGTAAAAGTATTGCAAAAACCACAGCTAAAATTGCGGAAGGCCAAGTTATAATATACCACAATCGCTTGGCCATTAATTTTAGTTGATCGCCAAGAATTTCCTTTTCTGGTGATGGCTTATGAAATGCTTCGATTTGGTATACAAACAAGCGTGGAATGTAAAACAAACCTGCAAACCAGGTAATAACAAATATTAAATGAAGGGCTTTTATATAGTTGTAGTATTCCATAATTACGTTTATACCATTACACTTTTTTGCTCTAAATCGGTTTTTATTTCTTTATTTAGAAAATAGCCGGTTACCACGGTTGACAAAACATCGGAAATAGGAAAAGACACCCATACCCCCAACTCGCCAAAAAACTTTGGCAAAATTAAGATTAACGGAATAAAGAAAAAGCCTTGTCTGGTTAAAGTTAACAATAAGGCCGGAATTGCTTTTCCTATCGCCTGAAAATAAGCCGCTCCTATTAACTGAAGCGCAATAATTGGCGTTGCAGCAAATACCCACCTCATGGCAGAAGGTGTTTGTTGTAACACTGCTGAATCTTGTGTAAACATTTTGGTAATGCCTTCTGGAAAAGCCATCAGCAAAATAAAAATTAAAGTTGCCAAAACGGCTGCGTATTTAACCGCAATGTAGATGGATTTCTTTACCCTTAAATACTGTTGCGCACCGTAATTATATCCTGCTATGGGTAAAAACCCTTGTGTAATTCCAAATACAGGAAACAAAGCAAACATTAACATTCTGCCTACAATAGCATAGGCTGTAACCGAAACTTCGCCACCAAGATTAAACAAAATGTTATTCATAAATAAATACGTAACACTAACCACCGCCTGTCGAGCCAAGGTTACGAAGCCTAAAGAAGCCATTTCTTTTATTACAGCATATTTAAATTTTAAATATCGTGCTCGCACCTTTAAAACCGAAATACCTGAATTGAAATACCAAACAATGTATAACAAACAAAGCATATAAGATCCAGTGGTCGCCCAAGCAGCACCCGTCATGCCCATACCCAAAACATTGATAAAAATATAATCGAAAAGCAGGTTTCCTACCGAAGGAATCATCATGGCATACATGGCAAATTTAGGCTTACCCTCTGCCCTTATAACCGTATTCCCCATCATACATAAAGCCAAGAATGGCACCCCATACAATACAATGGTATAATACACTTTTGCGGGTTCGAAAATATTACCTTTACCCCCAAAAGACTGTATAATAGGATCTTTAAAATACAACCCCAACACCACAAAAATAGTGGTTAGCAAAAAAGTTAATGTAATTTGATTACCAAAAGTATCTAAAGCTTTGTCCAATTGTTTAGCGCCCAAAGCCCTAGAAATAATTGAAGATCCACCAATACCAATTGCCATACCCAAAGCTGCAATAAAAAACGATACTGGCAAAACAACATTAATAGCCGCTATGGCAATAGCACCAATCCAATTACCAACAAATATGGTATCGACTAGTACATTTAAAGACATTACTAAAATACCTATAGAAGCGGGTACCGCTTGCCGTATTAGCAATTTCCCTATGGGCTCTGTGCCTAAATCTACAGTAGATACACCTGCCATACTAATTTTTAATTAGACTTTTCAGCCCAAGTATTTATCCATGTCCCTAATAAATCTGCCCAAGCATCATCATCGTTCAAACAAGGTACGGTAGTAAATTCTTGCCCGCCAACTTCATGAAAAAGCTCTTGTCCTTCCATGGCAATTTCCTCTAGAGTTTCCAAGCAATCGCTAACAAAAGCAGGGGTTATAATAGCCATGTTCTTTACACCTTCTAAACCTAGACGCTCTATTGTTCTGTCGGTATAAGGCTGTAGCCACGGATCGAAACCTAATCGGGATTGGAACGACGTTGAAAATGTTCCTTCTTGCAACTGCAGTGTTTCGGCAACTAATCGTGTGACCTCTAAGCACTGATGCCTGTAACAAAATTCGTGTGCTTTTGACGGGGTTTTACAACACGACCCGTCTATCTTACAATGCGATTTAGTAACATCGCTTTTTCTAATATGACGTTCTGGGACACCATGATAAGAAAACAACACATGATCGTAAGATTTACCAGCCAAATGCTTTTTAATGGAGGCACTTAGCACTGCAATATAATCGGGTTTATTATAAAACGCCGGTAAATGATCTATTTTTAAATTTGAAAAATGCGCTTGTCTCAATTCTTCTGCTAAAACCAAAATAGTTTCGGTTGTTGCCATAGCAAATTGCGGATATAAAGGGATAAGAAATACGTGCTCTACCCCTTGATCTACCAACTCCTGAAGTCCTTTTTTTATCATCATAGAACCATATCGCATGGCCAAAGCCACAGGATAGTCGACTACTTTTTGAACTTTAGTTTGCAAGCGTTCAGAAATTACAATTAACGGAGACCCTTCGTCCCACCAAATCTTTTTGTACGCTGCCGCCGAAGCTTTTGGTCGCGTTTTTAAGATAATACCTTTTACAAGTGCCGTTCGCGCTATTAGTGGCAAATCTATAACGCGTTCATCCATTAAAAACTCTCCTAAATACGTTTTAACATCTTGGGGTGTTGGACTCTCTGGGGATCCTAAATTAACAAGTAAAATTCCTTTTTTCATATTGCAAAAATACAATAGAAAATACTATCAAACTATTTTATAACGATAGTATTACCTTATACGATATTAAATCAAATTGATTTAATATCGTGTTTAAATTCAAAAAAACTACAGGTCTTTGGTTTGGTGTTTTGTACGACTTTGCTTTTTAAAGGTTTCTGGCGATTGGCTTGCATCTAAATCTTGAAAAATCCCGCAAGACACTCCTGGTTTTACCAAAGATGCTTCTTTCGATTTTTTAAACCAAGCTTCAATTTCTGGTGATAAGTAGCCCATAATAATTATTTTTCAAATCATTTAAATCTACAAAAAATTACCGGCGCAAACAATACAAAATTCCACCTAACAAATGCTGTTTTACATTGGTATCGTTATACGCTTCAGCGGTATGGCCTAATCCTGTATAAAACATTCTTCCACCGTCGAATTCCTGACACCAAGCAATTGGGTGATGATGTCCATTTTCACCACCCGAGTAACTCGACTCGTCCAAAAATAAAAGCACCTGAATATCGCTACTAATCGATTTAAAATTATACCACTCATCAAAATGCGCCCATTCTGCTTCTAAATGCGCTGTTGCTTGATGAGCATATGGTGTCTTTTTTAAAATGGCTTTAGCTGGCTTTGGGTGATTTTCAAAATAGGCGCCAACCAATTTACCGTACCAAGGCCAATCGAATTCGGTATCTGTGGCAGCATGAACCCCCATAAAGCTACCACCTTGGTTTACGTAACGTTGTAATGCTGCCTCTTGCAAGGAATTTAACACATTTCCCGTTGTATTTAAAAATACCACCACTTTAAACTGTTTTAAATTCTCGTTTGTAAACTGTGCTGCATTTTCGGTGTGAAATACATTAAAACCATGTTCCTCTCCTAAAGCCTTAAATGTTTGCACACCAGCTTCTATAGATTTATGCCTAAAGCCCTCGGTTTTGGTAAACACAAGCACACGATCTACATGCTGTTGCGCCCAACCATTAATTACAACAAACAAAAAAGAGAGTAGCCATTTCATGGACATTAGTTTATAGATTGCAAGTATTTTTTAGGTGTGGTTCCGTACTTTTTTTTGAATGCGGCAATAAAATGGCTAGACGTGCTATACCCTACTTTTAACCCAACTTCGTTGACATTTAAACCTCCTGTTTCTAACAGTTTTCGGGCTTCTTCCATTTTATAATCAAATAAAAAGCTAAATACCGAATCGCCATAAATTTGCTTAAAGCCTTCCTTTAATTTTTTAAGACTCAACCCTATCTCATCGGCTAATTCTTGCAAACTTGGGGGTTCGGCCATTCTAGCAATAATAATGTCTTTGGCCTTACGTATTTTTATAACATTGGTTTCGTCTACCAAAAACGGACAATGCTCTGTATTGGCATCTTCACTCCTATTAAAATACAAACTCAACAACTCGTAGGCTTTCCCTTTTAAATACAAATTTTTAATAGATGCATTTAAATTATAATGTGCTATTTGTGTTAAAACTATAGCCATAGATGGTGATATTTTTCCATCTTTATAATATTTTTTATCCTTATTATCGTCGCTTAAAAACGAAATATATCCCGCTTCTTGCGAAAACAACGCATGAAACTCTTTAATAGAAATAAGCAAAGTTACCAACCACGAATTTGGATTAACCTCTAAATGAATTGGTAAATCTTGTTGCGGATTATACAAAAGCAACGAATTTTCTTCATTAATATTTAGCGTATAATTGCCTTTATTGAATTTAAACGCTAAAGCCCCTTTTAAACAAAAATGAAACTGAATGAAACTACTATCTATTGCACGCTCTACTATCTCTACACCAACGCCCTCATTTTTATAGGTTAACACGAAAAAACCATCCTCGACCAGGGCTTCATCAAAAGTTCTTATAGCGTTATTCTTTATATTTATCGACATCTCTTGCTTTTCTATTTTATTTAGACCTATTCTAAACAACACCCTCTAAAAGTATTGTTATTACTACAAAACTACAATATTTCTTATATTAGAATGAAAATATGTTTTAAAACACTCTTAACGACACTAAAAGTTCTTTGAGCGTTATTTTTTTAAAAAATGTCATTATACTTTTGTCCAACAAATACAATCAACTTTATTAATGAGTCAAAATCATGCCCTTAGAGGCACTTCTTTTTACGCTATAGGATTAAGTTACAAAAAAGCCGACGCCGAAACTAGAGGGCATTTTAGTTTAGACGACGCTGGTAAACACGCTGTACTTGAACAAGCTAAAGCAAATGGTATAGAAAGTTTGATTGTAACTTCTACCTGTAACCGTACAGAAATTTACGGTTTTGCAGAGCATCCATTTCAGCTTATTAAATTACTTTGCGATAACACAAAAGGAACTGTAGACGAGTTTCAGCAAGTGGCTTATGTGTATAAAAACAAAGAAGCAATCTCGCACATGTTTCGTGTGGGGTCTGGTTTAGACAGCCAAATACTTGGCGATTTCGAGATTATAAGTCAGCTAAAAATTAGCGCTAAAATGTCTAAAAAAGCTGGAGTATTAAACACCTTTTTAGAGCGTTTAATAAACATGGTTACCCAAGCCAGCAAACGCATAAAAACAGAAACCGAAATTTCGTCTGGAGCAACTTCGGTATCGTTTGCTTCGGTACAATACATATTAAACCACGTAGAAAACGTATCGGCCAAAAATATTTTATTGTTTGGCACTGGAAAAATTGGTCGAAATACTTGCGAGAATTTGGTAAAGCATACTAAAAACGACCATATTAAACTAATTAACAGAACTAAAGATAAGGCCGAAAAAATAGCTGGAAAATTCAATTTACTAGTTAAAGACTACGCTAACCTTCAAGAAGAAATTAACACATCGGATATTTTAATTGTTGCCACAGGAGCTCAAAACCCTACAGTTGATAAACATTTAATTCAGACTAAAAATCCGTTATTAATTTTAGACTTGTCTATCCCTAAAAATGTAGATGAAAATGTTACGGATTTAGACAATGTGCGCTTAATTCATTTAGATCATTTATCGCAAATTACAGACGAGACTCTAGAAAAACGCAAAGCCTATATTCCTGTTGCAGAGACCATTTTAGAAGATGTTAAAAAAGAATTTAACGACTGGTTAGAAACTAGAAAATTCGCACCAACCATTAAAGCGCTTAAAAACAAACTCCTGGACTTTAAAACCGCAGAATTAGACACACAACGTAAAAAAATTCAAGGATTTAACGAGGAGCAGGCAGAGTTAATAAGCAATAATATTATTCAAAAAATAACAAATCATTTTGCGCATCATTTAAGAGACGATGATTTTTCTACCAACGAAAGCTTAGAATTTATAAAAAAAGTCTTTCAGTTAGACACACCAACAAATGCATAAAACAATTCGCATTGGCACAAGAGACAGCCAATTGGCGCTGTGGCAAGCAAATACCGTACAATCTCAACTAAACGAATTAGGCTATAATACAGAAATTGTTGCCGTAAAATCTACTGGCGATTTAATTCTAGACCAACCTTTATACGAGCTAGGCATTACAGGAATTTTCACTAAAACCTTAGATGTCGCTATGCTTAACGGCACTGTAGATATTGCTGTACACTCCATGAAAGATGTACCAACCCTACTGCCTAAAGGTATTGTGCAATCGGCTGTTTTACCAAGAGCCAACGTAAGCGATATTTTAGTTTATAAAGATTTAGATTTTTTAAATTCTGAAGGTACTATAGGCACAGGAAGTTTAAGACGTAAGGCCCAATGGCTTAACAAATACCCAAACCATAAAGTTGAAGATTTAAGAGGGAATGTAAATACCAGACTTCAAAAACTTGACAACAACACTTGGAATGCCGCCATTTTTGCCAAAGCAGGTTTAGAACGCATAAATGTGCTACCAGAACACCATATAGAGCTGGACTGGATGGTACCTGCACCAGCACAAGGCGCGATGGTTGTGGTAACATTAGAAAAAGACAAAGATATTACAGAAGCCGTTTCTAAACTAAATAATTACGAAACAGACATTTGCACCTATGTAGAACGTGAATTTTTACGTATATTAGAAGCAGGTTGTACAGCTCCTGTTGGAGGTTTGGCAACCATAACCAATGATACTATTGCGTTTACGGGTGTGCTATTAGCTCTAAACGGCAGTAAAAAACTAACCGTAAACCTAACAGAGTCCGTAGCAAATTACAAAGGCTTCGGAAAACGTTGTGCTTTAGAAATCATTGAAAATGGTGGAAAAGAACTCATGAATTCTATAAAAAAAGAAATGAATTCATAAAAACATTGTTTAGATGAAGCTTAAAACGTTGCAAACCCTATATCGTTTTACTGATATTCTCATTCTATTTTTTTTAATATTCGATTTTGGATTTTCTATTCGGGAAGATTACAAACCTTTTAGAATGCCTGTTTACACAGTAATTACAGGGCTTTTAATCTTTTTCAACGTAGTAAAACATTCGCAATACTCGCATACTAAGGCTTTAAAAAAAACAATCAAGTTTAATATTGCCATTTTAATTACCACCATAATTGCAGCGCTTACTGTGTATTATTTAAATCACGATTTACCCGCTGTAGAGCGCCCTTTACGCCCTAAAGTCATTTATGAAATTGGCTTGTTTTTTTACCTGCTCATCCGATTAACGTTTTTTATTAAATACCTGTATAAAATTTATTTCAACCCTGCGATTTTATTTGTAGGTAGTTTTGGGATTTTATCTTTAATAGGTTCGTTATTTTTAATGTTACCCAATATAACCGTTAACGGCATATCGTTTATCGATGCACTATTTACCTCTACGAGTGCCATTTGCGTAACAGGCCTAGCGGTTTTAGACACAGGAAAAGATTTTACACAACTTGGCCAAACGGTTATTCTTATTTTAATACAAATTGGCGGTTTGGGTATTTTAACATTCACGTCGTTTTTTGCTTACTTTTTTAAAGAATCGTCTTCGTTTAGGGAAGGCATGTATTTAAAAGATTACACATCAACAGAAAATCTTCAAGATGTATTTAAAATCGGCGCGCAAATTGTTGCGTTTACACTTAGTATAGAATGTCTTGGTGCTATTTTTATTTATTTCTCTATAGATGATCTTTCGGTTGTAGAAAACAAAGTCTTTTTTTCAATTTTCCATTCTATTTCGGCCTTCTGTAATGCTGGGTTTTCAACCTCATCGTCTAGTTTTTACGAGCCTAGTTTAAGAGTAGATTACTCGCTGCAATGGGTACTCATGGCCCTAATTATTATTGGAGGTATTGGGTATAATTTCATTTTTAATTCTTCGGCGTACATCAGACGAAGTTTTTTAAACATGTTCAGAAAAAAAGATAAAATTAAAACTACCGTAAGGGTAATTACTTTAAATAGTAAAATCACGTTAATAACAACCAGTATTTTGCTACTTGTAGGTTTTGTATTCTTTTATTTTGCCGAAGCACAACACACTTTAAAAGAGCACACCTCCACTTTTGGAAAAATTACAGCCGCCATGTTTTCGTCTGTCACCCCTAGAACAGCTGGTTTTAACACGGTAGACTATACTCAAGTGGCAACGCCTTCACTCTTGTTTGTTATTTTGTTAATGTGGATTGGTGCTTCGCCAGGATCCACCGGTGGCGGTATAAAAACCAGTACTTTTGCTATTGCTACGCTTAACATTTTTGCAACTGCCAAAGGTCGAAAACGTATAGAACTCAATACGCGAGAAATCTCTAGTAGCACCGTAAATCGTGCTTTTGCTATTATCTGTATCTCTCTTATAACTATTGGCATAAGTATATTATTACTGTTGTTTTTTGAACCTAAAAAGGATTTATTGGCCATAGCTTTCGAATGCTTTTCTGCTTACAGTACCGTAGGCCTCAGCCTCAATTTAACCCCTACACTAAGCGACCCTAGTAAATACGTACTTATTGCTGTTATGTTTGTAGGCCGAATAGGATTACTAAACTTGCTTTTTGGTATGTTAGGACAAGTAGAACAAAAGTTTTATCAGTATCCGCAAGAAAATATTTTAATCAACTAAACATTACGACATGAAAATTATAATCTTTGGACTCGGAAATTTTGGAATGTCACTCGCCTTAAGCCTTACAGAATCTGGCAACGAAGTTGTAGGAGTAGACAAACAAATGGAAAAGGTTAATATTGTAAAAGATAAAATAGCGCATAGTATTTGTTTAGATTCTACCAACGAGCTTGCCTACCAGGCCTTGCCCATAAAGCAAACAGATATTGCCGTTGTTGCCATTGGCGAAAACGAAGGTGCCGCCATAATTACAACAGCCATTATAAAAAAGTTATCGACAGCAAAAGTGATAAGCCGTTCGTTATCGCCCATTCACGATACTGTTCTTCAAGCTATGGGCATAACCTCGATAGTGCACCCAGAACAGGAAGCTGCCGAAAAACTAACAAACAAAATCAATTTTAAAAACATTATAGACAATTTTAAAATCGATGAAAAATATTCAATTTCTGAAATTAAAACACCAACAGAATTTGTAGGTAAAACCATTCAGGAATTAGACTTTAGGTCGAAGTATAAATTGAATATCATTACCATAATTCGTAAAAACGAAAAAACCAATCTTATTGGCAATGCCACTTCGGTGATGGAAGTTGTAGGCATTCCCGCTGCAAACACCGTTATTGAAGCCAACGATGTATTGGTTGTTTTTGGACTTAATGACGATATTACCAAAATCTGCCATAAAAATCAGTAATGCCAATCAACACTGTTTTATCTACAAAAACACTTAGCTCCGAACACAAACTGTTCTTAAACAAAGCTAATATTCAGGTTATCGATTACGATGCCATAGACATTGCGTTCGTTAATTTCGACACCGAAATTATCGTGGAAAACGCCATCATTACCAGTCAAAACGCAGCAAAAGCCATTATAGAAAACAAAGTCGTTATTAAAAATTGTTTTTGTGTAGGCGAAAAAACCATGGCCTATTTAGAAGAACACGGCCAATATGTTTCTAAAATGAAACTCTATGCGCAAGACCTAGCCAATCATATAGTAAAATACCATAAAAACGATAGTTTTATCTTTTTTTGCAGCGATAAAAGGCAAGATACTTTACCCGACATTTTAAAACAACACCATATCCCTGTTAAAGAAATTATTGTTTACAATACGGTTGAAACCCCGCAAACTATTAACGACACCTACGATGCCATTCTATTTTTTAGTCCGAGCGGAATTAACAGTTTCACTTCTAAAAACAGCCTAGAAAACAAAACCGCATTTTGCATTGGCAATACCACAGCAGAAGCTGCAAAACCACACACAACAAACATAGTAACAGCAACTGCTCCTACCATAGAACACGTACTACAGTCTGTAGTTAAACACGCTAAAAAATTATGATTAAAAACGATTTATATTTAAGAGCCTTAAAAGGCGAAACCGTAGAACGCCCACCAGTCTGGATGATGCGTCAAGCTGGGCGTTATTTACCAGAATTCATGGCCATTCGCGAAAAATACGACTTCTTTACCAGATGTCGCACTCCAGAATTAGCAAGCGAAATAACCGTACAACCTATAAGGCGTTATGGTATGGATGCCGCTATTTTATTTAGCGATATTTTGGTGATTCCGCAAGCCATGAATATAGAGGTAGAAATGAAACCTAATTTTGGCCCCTATTTACCTAATCCCGTTCGCGACCAAAAAGGTGTAGACAACGTGATAGTCCCTGATGTTAATGTAGAACTAGATTATGTAATGCAGGCCATTAAAGCCACTAAAGAATTACTTAATAACGAGATTCCATTAATTGGATTTGCAGGATCACCATGGACGATATTATGCTATGTAGTTCAAGGTCAAGGTAGCAAAACATTCGATAAAGCCAAAGAATTCTGTTTTACCAATCCCGTTGCAGCTCATCAATTATTACAAAAAATTACAGATACCACGATTGCTTATTTAAAAGCCAAAGTTATAGCTGGAGTTGATGCTGTACAAATTTTCGACTCTTGGGGCGGCATGTTATCGCCTACCGATTATCAGGAATTTTCTTGGAAATACATCAACCAGATTATTGAAGCTTTAAAAGATGACGCACCAGTAATTGCATTTGGTAAAGGGTGTTGGTTTGCCTTAGGCGATATGGCTAAAAGCAACGTCTCTGCCCTTGGTATAGACTGGACCTGCTCGGCTAGAAATGCACGATACTTAACTGGAGGAAACATCACACTACAAGGTAATTTCGATCCAGCAAGATTATTATCGCCTCCTGCCGAAATCAAAAAAATGGTACACCAAATGATTAACGAATTTGGTAAAGACAAATACATCGTAAATTTAGGTCACGGTATTTTACCAAACATTCCGTTAGACAATGCCAAAGCCTTTATAGATGCTGTAAAAGAATACAAATAATATATGTCTAGCAAATCGTTTTACATTGAAGCCTTAAACAGAACCGATGCCAATGGTCTAAACAGTTTTATGCGTTCCAATGTAAAACAATTTGTTACCTACTTACCCAATACCTTATCTAAAAACTTAAAGTTAGAAGGCTCTAAAACTTACATTGAAGAACAACTAAAAAAAGAGTTCAATAAAAAAGAATTTACCTTTACTTTAAAAGACCTAAAAACCAACAAACTTATAGGGTTGATCATTTTAAAGGAACTCGATTGGGAAAAACAACAAGGCGAATTTGCCTATTGTATAGATAAAAATGCTTCTGGTAAAGGCATTATGACCGAAGCTATTAAAGACATTTCCCTGTACGCATTTACAAAATTACAGCTTAAAACACTTCAAATAATTACCCATAAAAGTAATATTGGCAGCACTAAAGTGGCTACCAATTCTGGTTATGTTTGGAAATCGACTTTAAAAAATGAATATACACCACCAAACGCCAAGACTTTAGATATGGAATTATACGAATTATATCATGAAAGATAAATTTTACAACTACATACAAGAATTACAAGATACCATAACCCATGCACTCGAATCTTTAGACGGAAAAGCGCAATTTAAACAAGACATTTGGGAACGTCCCGAAGGCGGTGGCGGAAGAACACGGGTTATTGAAAATGGAGCTGTTTTTGAAAAAGGAGGCGTAAATATTTCTGGTGTTCACGGCGAATTACCCGACAGCATGCAAAATTATTTTGGTGTTAAAGATGCTAATTTTTTTGCCTGTGGGTTAAGTCTAGTATTACACCCTAAAAACCCAATGGTGCCCACTGTTCATGCCAACTGGCGGTATTTCGAAATGTACGATAAATCAGGTAATATTGTAGACCAATGGTTTGGCGGCGGACAAGATTTAACGCCGTATTATCTGTTTGAAGACGATGCCGTACACTTCCATACTGTATGTAAAGCTGCTTGCGACAAGCACAACCCGTCATTTCACAAAACCTATAAAGAAAAATGCGATAATTACTTTTGGAATGCGCACCGAAACGAAGCCCGCGGAATTGGCGGCCTATTTTTCGATTACTGCAAACAAACCGACGATATGACGATGCTAAATTGGTACGATTTTGTTACCGAAGTAGGAAACAGTTTCTTAGAAAGCTATGTGCCAATAGTAGAAAAACGTAAAAACCTAGACTATACCAAAGCGCAAAGAAACTGGCAAGAAATACGTCGTGGTCGTTACGTAGAATTCAATTTAGTACATGATAAAGGCACTCTTTTCGGGTTAAAAACCAACGGACGTATAGAAAGTATTCTCATGAGTTTACCACCTCATGTACAATGGGTTTACAATTACGAAACAGAAAAAAACAGCCCCGAAGAAAAGCTTATCAATATCTTAAAACAACCAAAATCATGGGTTTAAAAAGATGGATATTATCAGTATTGCTCACACTTAGTTTTACCACTTCAATTAAAGCTCAAAGCAACAGTACTGAAGTAGAAAACGACAGCTTAGCCCCTGTTGTTTATTCTGAAACAAACGAATACATTCACATCTACAAAAACCGTATTACCGCACGTTTATTTTTTGTTAACACCTCTAATTACTTATCCGCCACAGATCAAGAAAACGATATCCAATTCGATCTAGCAGCCAACAAACAAAATAGAATTGGAGCTTCAGTAGCATTTAGGAGCATAAACATTTCCTACTCGTTTGCTCCCGATTTTCTTTCGGAAAATAAAGATAATGACGATTCTAAACTTTTTAACTTAAACTTCAGAACCTATTTTGGAAAACATTGGATGCAGACTATAGATGTCTATAAAGAAAAAGGGTTTTATATCCAGAACGACGACATTAACATTTATTTACCTCGAACAAAATCATTTAAAATTGGAGGAAGAACTTCTTACATATGGAATGAAAACTTCTCCTTTAGAGCAATCGTTTCTCAAGATGAAAAACAATTAAAGAGTGTAGGAAGCTTTATACCAAGCATTGTTTATTATTACACCGATTATCATGTAGTTTGGGACACCGGCAACCCCTCTAATTCTATAGACGATACATCTCATGCCTTCGATATTGCCCTTGCACCATCGTATTACTACAATTTTGTACCTACGAAAAACCTATTTATCTCTGCAGGTATATCGGCAGGATTAGGATTACACTATTCAAAGGAAGAAAACGAAAGCGACACCTCTTTACTTACCGAGCTAGATTTAAGAGGCTCTATTAATTACGATATAGATAATTTATATGTTGGCGCACATTACAACCTGTTAATCCTTAACTATAACTCAGACAGTTCAATTAATGTTAGCGACAACATTCCTTACTTTCAAATATTTATTGGCTACCGCTTTAAAGCTGGAAGAAGAATGATAAAAACTGCCGATGAAATTAATAACAAATTAAAACTTTAATCATTATGTATCCATTAAAACGCAATAGAAGATTAAGAACCAACGAAGCCATTCGTTCACTTGTTCGCGAAACCATAATATCTCCAAACGACTTTTTAGTACCCTTATTTATTGTTGAAGGAAAAGGTGTAAAAGAAGAAATTCCATCGATGCCCAATTACTTTAGATTGAGTTTAGATTTACTCGAAAAAGAAGTAAAAGAGCTTTGGAACTTAGGCCTAAAATCGGCGTTACTATTTGTAAAAGTAGACGATAAGCTAAAAGACAATAAAGGCACCGAAGCTTTAAACCCGAATGGTTTAATGCAACGTGCCATAAAAACGGTGAAAAATGCCTGTCCAGACATGTTGGTAATGACCGATGTGGCCTTAGATCCATTTTCATCTTACGGCCATGATGGCATTGTTGCAAACGGACAAATATTAAACGACGAATCCTCTTCGGTATTAGCCGAAATGGCCTTAAGCCATGCCACAGCAGGTGCCGACTTTGTTGCCCCTAGCGATATGATGGATGGCCGCATATTAGAAATGCGTGAATTACTGGAAGACGAAGGGTTTATAAATACCGGCATTATGGCTTACAGTGCCAAATATGCTTCGGCTTTTTATGGCCCGTTTAGAGATGCTCTAGATTCTGCTCCTGTAGATATGATGGATGTTCCTAAAGATAAAAAAACCTACCAAATGGATTACGCCAACCGCTTTGAAGCCTTGCGCGAAACCGAAATGGATATCGATGAAGGTGCCGACATTGTTATGGTAAAACCGGGCCTATGTTATCTGGACATCGTGCGCGATATTAAAAACGAAGTCAATGTTCCTGTAGCAGTTTATCAGGTTTCAGGCGAATATGCTATGCTAAAAGCTGCTGCCGAAAAAGGCTGGTTAGACCACGATGCCGTAATGATGGAGCAGGTAACCGCCATAAAAAGAGCTGGAGCCGATATCATTGCTAGTTATTTTGCTAAGGATGTTGTGAAATTGATTTCGTAACTTAGCGTAAATCAAATCTAAAACTATGGGTGCACTCATTTTTTGGGCAACAGTCTCAATCTTTTTTTCCTTCTTATGTTCTATACTAGAAGCTGTGTTTTTAAGCGTAACACCTACGTTTATTAATGTAAAAAAATCTGAAGGTAAAGAATACGCTACAACCTTAGAAAATTTAAAACAGGACGTAGACAAACCCTTAATTGCCATTTTAACACTAAACACCATAGCCCATACTTTAGGCGCCATGATGGTAGGTATACAAGCCGAAAAACTTCCTTATAAGGTAGAAGTTTTTGGCATAAATACCGTTGGTATTGTATCGGCCATCATGACATTTTTAATTCTTGTAGTTTCAGAAATTATTCCAAAAACCATAGGGGCCAAATACTGGCAAAGTTTAGCCAATTTTACATCTAAAGCTTTACTCATAATTATTTTCCCTTTAAAATACACAGGCTTACTCTGGTTATTACAACTGGCCACCAAACTTATTGGCGGTAAAGGCCACGGTAGCGTTTTAAGCAGAGAAGATTTTCATGCCATGGCCGATATGGCCCAACAAGAAGGTGTGTTTCAAGAATCGGAAAGTAAAATTCTTAAAAACCTTTTAAACTTTAAAGATGTCCTTGCCAAAGACATCATGACGCCCAGAACAGTTATAAAAACCGAAGACGAAGAAACCACAGTAAAAACCTTTTTTAAAGAAAATTCTAATATTCGTTTTTCTAGAATTCCTGTTTACACCGAAAGTCAGGACAATATTACCGGCCTAGTTTTAAAAGACGAAGTGTTTAAGGAAATGGCTTTGGGAAATGGCACAAAAACCTTAAAAGATTTAAAACGCGACATTATTATAGTTAACCGAAAAATTGCCATCCCAAAATTATTCGAACAGCTTGTAGAAAGCAAAAACCACATGGCTTTGGTGGTCGATGAATACGGTTCGGTAAGCGGTATTGTAACTATGGAGGATGTGATTGAAACCTTGCTTGGTTTAGAAATTATGGATGAAAGCGACAATGTAGCCAATCTTCAACTTTTAGCAAGACAAAGTTGGGAAACCAGAGCCAAACGCTTAGGATTGATTCATGATGATATCGAGGAAAACTAATGGACACTTGCATTATTGCCACCCCTTTGGGCTTTACTAAAATTGAAGGAGATTTCGATGGCATCTGTGCCGTTACCGTATTAAATACTACAGAATCGGTTTCAAAAACTATTCCCGAGTCGCTTCAGGACAGTGTGCTACAACTGCAAGATTATTTTAAAGGCACGTTACAAAACTTCAACCTAAAATTAAATCCTAAAGGCACCGAATTTCAAAAGAAAGTATGGCAAGCCTTAACACAAATTCCTTACGGAAAAACCATATCGTATTTAGAATTATCGAAACAGCTTGGCGACGTTAAAGCCATTCGTGCTGTGGCCAGTGCCAATGGCAAAAATCCGCTTTGGATTATTGTTCCATGCCATCGCGTTATTGGTAGCGATGGTAGCCTAACAGGATATGCTGGCGGGTTACACCGTAAACAATGGCTTTTAGAGCATGAAAGCCCTTTTACCCAGCAATCTTTATTTTAATTGTTTATATTTAAGCAGACAAACTACTACTTATGAAATTCTTATTTAAGCTCTTCAAGTTTATATTATTAATCTGTGCATTATTTATATTAGGTCTATACATTACGGGCTACGATTATATTTTAACCGCGGCAAAAATCACCTATGGCACTGGCCACAAAACAGCCTATCTAGAAGATTATACGCAGTTCGACAACAGAACTATCGATAACAGTTCGCCGCAACCTTGGCCCATACACGAAGCCTACAACACGGTTAAAGCCACAGATAGCTTAGAGCGCATTAACCAAGACAACGGAACCATTGCCTATTTAATTATTAAAAACGATAGTATTTGGTTCGAAAAGTATTACGATGGCTTCAATCAGCAGTCAAAATCCAACTCCTTTTCTATGGCTAAAAGCATCATTTCTGCCATGCTAGGCAAAGCCATTATGGAAGGAAAAATAAAGAATTTAGACCAAAAAGTAAGCGATTTTTATCCGCAGTTCAAAGACGGACTGTCAGCCAATTTAACTGTTGGCGATTTGTCGTCTATGGCATCGGGACTCGATTGGGACGAATCGTACTATTCGCCGTTTTCGGTAACAACACGGGCTTATTTTGATGAAGATTTAGCTTCAGTAATTTTAAACATGAAAGGTATTGAAGCTCCTGGCAAGAAATACAAATACCTTAGCGGAAACACCCAGCTACTCGGCATGGTATTAACCAAAGCAACTGGGCAAACCATGTCTGGTTATTTAAGCGAAAAATTCTGGAAACCTATGGGTTTTGAAAGCGATGCCCTTTGGCAAATAGACAGCGACGAGCACGGTTTGGAAAAAGCTTATTGCTGTATTGCCAGTAACGCCCGCGATTTTGCCCGTTTTGGAAAGCTATATAAAGACTACGGCAAATGGAATGGCAAACAACTTTTAGATTCTGCCTTTGTACAAAAATCAATCACACCGCGATTTCCCGAAAGCCCAGAATATGGTTACGGTTGGTGGCTAAAAACTATAGGTAATAAACACTTTTTTATGATGCGTGGTCACTTAGGGCAATACGTTATTGTAGAACCTACAGATAATATTATTATTGTAAGACTCGGCCACTCTAAAGGACCGCAAAAAACTGTAGCGACCTTTACCGACGATATCTTTACCTACATTGAAGAAGCTTACAACATGCTGGACAACCATTAATTACAGGAATTTTATTTTGAAGCCTTAAAATTAAACTGTAATTTACTAAGGTTCAATACTAAAACGCATGATTAGTAAACTCAACCTCGAAGACATTTTATTTCTGGATATAGAAACAGTACCTGAAACGCAACAATTTTCAGATTTAAGTGCTACCAAACAACAACTTTGGGACTTAAAATCGAAATACCAACGCCAAGAAATTTCGGCAGAAGAGTTTTACGAACGTGCAGGCATTTGGGCAGAGTTTGGAAAGATTGTTTGCATTTCTGTTGGATTTTTCACCCACAAAGGCGAAAACAGACAGTTTAGAACAACATCGTTTTACGGAGAAGAAATTACCATTTTAAAAGAATTTAAAACCCTTTTAGAAACACATTACAACCACCCTAAACAATTGTTATGTGCCCATAATGGCAAGGAATTCGATTTTCCTTACATTGCCAGACGCATGATTATTCATAACATTACGCTACCAAACAAACTCAATTTATTTGGTAAAAAACCTTGGGAAGTGCCTCATTTAGACACTTTAGAATTATGGAAGTTTGGGGATTACAAAAACTACACCTCGCTAAAATTACTTACCCACGTTTTAGGTATTCCATCACCCAAAGACGATATCGATGGCAGCGAAGTATGTAAGGTGTATTACGAAGAAAAAAACATAGACCGCATTATTACTTATTGCGAAAAAGACACTATAGCCGTTGCGCAAATCTTTTTAAGATTACGGGGCGACAACATTTTAACCGAAGATGAAATTTTACATATTTGATTATCGCTTAATTCTAATAATCTAGTCAGTTCGAGCGGAGTCGAGAACTCTAAAGTAAACAGTATAAAACTTTATTTCGTTTATACCCTAAAATGCGACAACAATACTGATTGCGTTAGATTCACACCCAATTTAGAGGCTCATTTGGAGCTAAACTAAATTAACTTACTTACATAATAGTTAGACTGTTTTTCACATCAAATTGCAACCAAAAACTACTTAGTCTATTTTGTTAAATAATTTCGCAATTCTGTTAAAATACAACATGTTTTAATTAGAATTTTTAGTTTAGACTAAACTAAACACCATTAAAATAAAATAACTGAATGAAAAAACTACTTCTAATTTTAGCCTTAATTTCAAATGCAATACTATTACAAGCCCAAGAAAAATACCAACTTTTAGCTAAATCTCACTTTCCTGAAAGTATGGAAGAGATACAAATGAATTATTTCAAAGGCATTGAAGAATTAAAATTTTCTTTAAACGAGATTGACAAGAAAAAATTAGAAGGTAAAGACTATAGATTACTAATTAAAGAATACCAAAGCGGCAAATTACACAATGAAGTAATTGTGTCGGATTCTAAAAAAGAAAAACTTCCAAAAATTGACTCGACTTTCCAATTTACATTAATCACACAAAACATTCTGAATTACGAAAAAATCGGGTTTTTCTTTCCAAGATTTTTTAACAAAAAAATATTCAACATAAATAGCGAGTTTAAAGACGGTGACTTTGCATTAAGGAAAATTAATGTTAAAACTGATGAACTTGAATTTGAACTTAATAAACAATTTCAAATCGCATTAATAACACCTCCTAATAGAGATCCCAGTAAAGGGAATTTAGGCTACTGTGAAGTTTCTCAGGGAGGAATCGATATTGAAAAATGGTATGCCAAATACGAAATTTCACAGTTCTTTTTAATCTATTTTGAAATTATATAAATTAGATTGTTTATAAGAAATAAAACACCCAAAATCATGTTACTCTCAACCTGATAAAAATGATTATTAAAATTATCAAGATAACTCACAATTAATCATATCCCTTCTAATTATAATACAATGAAAAACATTATTTATCTAATTTTCGCTATTTACAGCCTAACTATTCATGCTCAAGAGACAATAAAAAAACCAGAGTATGTCATGATTGCCAATAATGAAATTATTACAATGGAAGAATTTGGAGCTTTAGCAAGTCAAAACTTAATAAAAAGTATTAACAAAGGAGTTAGTCAAGAAGAAAGAGATAAATACGCTGAAAAATTTGGTAATAAAATTGGAGACAGAGAATTTATAATGAGGATAGATATATTAACTGAAGAAGAAAAAGCAAATCGAGAAAAACAAGTAGCTTCAAGTGATGAAAACAAGGAGGTATTAAACATAAAAAATCTAGAAAATGACTTAATATTAAAAACTAATGATCCAGCACATCCATTTTCTGTTAGAATGATAAATGATGAAATAATTAATCTTTCAGAGTTAAAAGGAAAAGTTGTTCTTTTAAATTTTTGGGCTACTTGGTGTGCTCCTTGCCTAATGGAATTTGCTGAATTTCCAGAAAAAATACTTGATCCCTACAAGTCTGAAGATTTTGTTTTAATACCAATTTCAATTGGAGAAAACAAAGAAAAGGTTGAAGAGAAAATGTTAAACATGAAAAAATATGGTGTACACTTTAATGTTGGTTTCGATCCAGAAAAACAAATTTGGGATAATTACGCAACCGGAGCGATACCTAAAAGCTTTGTAATTGATAAAAATGGAATTATTAGATATACCTCAATTGGAAATTTTGAAGGTAATGTAGACAAATTGGCTAATAAAATAGGAGAATTATTAGCGGAATAAACATCCTTTCTCAATAAGAAATTCATAAAAATGAAAAACACTCCTATTTTAGATATTAAAAACCTAAGTATTGCCTTTAATGGCAACGAGGTTATTCATACAATCTCGTATCATGTTAACCCGAATGAAATTTTGGGCATTGTTGGCGAATCGGGTTCTGGCAAGTCGGTGTCCTCTTTAGCTGTTTTAGGTTTATTGCCTAAAAAGAACACGACTATTTCGGGACATATTTATTATCAAGATCAAAACTTAATTGGGCTTACAAACAAAAACTTTCAAAGTATACGTGGTCGTAAAATCGCTATGATTTTTCAGGAGCCCATGAGTTCTTTAAATCCATCCATGAGCTGCGGGAAGCAAGTTGAAGAAATTCTTTTTCAGCATACAACACTATCCAAAAAAGCTGTTAAACAAAAGGTCATCAATTTATTTGAACAAGTAAAACTACCTCAACCCGAACGCGTATTTGCATCGTATCCGCATGAAATTTCTGGCGGACAAAAACAGCGCGTTATGATTGCCATGGCCATAGCCTGTGAACCCGATATTTTAATTGCAGACGAACCCACAACTGCTCTGGATGTTACCGTACAAAAAGACATTATAGACTTGTTAAAAGAGCTTCAGGCTAAAACTAAAATGAGTATTATTTTTATCACTCACGATTTAGCATTAATCTCCGAAATTGCCCACAGAGTTCTTGTAATGTACAAAGGCAATATTGTAGAACAAGGCACCGTAAACAGTGTATTTAACAATCCTAAACATAATTATACCAAAGCACTTTTAAATTCCAGACCGGCCTTAGATGTGCGTTTAAAAACTTTGCCAACCATTAATGATTATTTAAATAACACATTTACACCACAAATAATAACTCCCGAAGAACGCCAAAAGGCGCACGAACAATTATACAGCAAACCGCCATTATTAGAAATTATAAACTTAGAAAAGGAATACCTTTCAACATCGCAATGGTTTGGAAAACCTAAACACTATAAAGCTGTTAACGATGTTAGCTTTAAAATTTATGAAGGCGAAACTTTAGGTTTGGTTGGCGAATCTGGTTGCGGTAAATCGACTTTAGGTAATGCTATTCTCCAGCTAGATAAAGCCACTTCTGGCTCCATTCTATATCAGGGGAAAGATATAACCAAGTTATCGTCTAAAGCCATGAGATCCCTTAGAAAAGACATACAGATTATATTTCAGGATCCCTACGCCTCTTTAAACCCGAGGTTAACGGTTGGACAGGCTATTATGGAACCTATGGTAGTACACAAATTACACAAAAACAACACCGAGCGTCAAGCAAAGGTGATAGATATTTTGAATCGTGTAGGACTTTCGGAAGCGCATTTTAACCGTTATCCACACGAATTTTCTGGTGGTCAGCGCCAGCGTATCGGTATTGCCAGAACCATTGCTTTACAACCTAAATTAATTGTTTGCGACGAATCGGTATCAGCTTTAGACATTTCGGTCCAGGCGCAGGTTTTAAATTTATTAAACGAGCTAAAAGCCAACTACGGTTTTACGTATATTTTTATATCTCACGATTTAGCTGTCGTAAAATACATGTCCGATCAATTAATGGTAATGAATAAAGGCGAGATTGTAGAAAAAAATGATGCGGATGTTGTTTATAACAATCCGCATCAAGATTATACTAAAAAATTAATACAAGCTATTCCCAAAGGGCTATAGCATAAACACTTTTTTCACTAAATACATTAAACTTCTAACAAAATTAACAGTATTGTCTAAACTTTGTTGCCATTTGCTTTCTACAAATGCAGGTTCTTCTGGTAGGTTCGAGGTTACATTCATAAGCGGTTAGTTTTTGGTAGATTTGGGTTAATTATAATATTGGTTTCTTTGGGGATTATAAAGATGGAAAAATATTTCAATTAATAGATGAAATGACATAAATAATCGACAAAAAACACAAAATTTTAACATTTACCTCAAATACAACATCCTAACAGACTTCATTTTAGCAATAAATTACAACGGTGAGCATGCAAACTAAACCACTATAGACTGGAAGTCCATAGGTTTGAAAACAGACTGAAAGTCCAATTATTTGTGTTTGTTTTAGCCACAAATTCGCGAATATTTCTATAAAATCTATGTCAAATATTCGTGCATTCGTGGCGCAAAAATATTTATAGAAACTGAAAGTCTTGCACTAAAAGTGCATAGTTTCAACTAACGACTGAGACCAATGAATAATATAAAACACCGTCGCTTTATCCAAAACAAGATGAAATTAGTCTTCCTAAAAAAAATTGAATAACGATTATTTAACCAATAAAAGAATCGTGGCCTTCGAAAAAATTCGTTTCTTTATAATTAAAATACTTTCATTTTAAAACAACTATGAATTGGCCCCAAAGCTTTATTAAACCAAAATACCTATCGTTAACATATCTTCTAAGTTTATTTTTAACCCTATTCTTCTTGTCCTGTGAAATCAATTACGATGGAGACGAGAGGTTGTTAGTAACCGGTAGAATATTAAACGAAAATAACTTACCCATCCCCAATCAAGATGTCGAATTCTGGATTTATAAAGGCTCAGGCGCTGGAGGTGATGACGATTTAATAAGCTTGACGGCTACCGACAACAACGGCCAGTTTTTAATGCTTATACCTAGCCCAAACAATGAGGACGGTTTCGAATTAAAAATTTCCGACCCCGATACGATTTATCAGCATAAAATCCTACACAGAATTCTAGACAAAAACTTTACGAACTACGAATACAACATAGGCGATATTGTACTGTACCAACACCACGTTATTACAAATGCCTATATAACTTTTAATAAAACCACGGTAAACACTTCTTTAATGGATGTTAAATTTAAAGGGGATGCTGATTATTTAGTTTGGATTAATGAACCAGAAACATATTATGGCGATTACGAGCCTACATTAGCGCACGATTATTACAAAAACGTGCCATTAAACTCGACTTTAACTATTACTTACACGATTAGAGACAACAGTACAGAAACGCTAAGCACTCACGAAGCCACTGTAACTATAAACAATGAAAACCTTGAATACATTATAAACTATTAGGGCTATGAGAGTATTGTTTATCATCGTTTTTATATGGCCTTTCGTGGCGTTTGCTCAAAAACAATCAGCCGAAAACACCGTGAGGTTCTCAGCTAATTTTTCGACGTATTTAAAATACGATAATAATTTAGGAACTCATTTTTTGGGTGATGCTACAGAAGCAAAATTCCCAGGTTTTGGGTTTCAATTCGATTTTCTTAAATACCAAAACCTGAAATTTGGGCTCGGTGTAGAGTTTATGCCCTACGATGTAGTAGACATTACTATGGCAGGAAACATAGATAAAACCGATACAAGAGCCTATTTCGGTAAATTTTTGTACGAAATAAAACTAGGTGAATCCTGGCGAATAGCGCCCAACTTAGGCATTGGAAGTTCTATAGTTAGACAAAAAACCAGTACAACAAATCTTGATAGCTTTAAAGGCATTAAATATTATGCCGGAACAAATATAACTTACAAACTAACCGAAGTTATTGGTCTATTTTTGGGTGTAAATTATGCCTTTGCCAAGTACAACGTAAACACTGCTGAAGCATTCGAATCTTACTTTAGAAACTCAACCCAAATGCAAATCCTCTTTGGATTGAGTTTTACTGTACCCAACAAAAAATAATACCCAAAGTCGTTTTACAATACCATTTCGGGAATATCTCCCTCTACAAGTAGTGTGCCTCCTGTAGCTTGTTTAATGGCATCTACACTCACACCAGGAGCGCGTTCCAATAATTTAAATCCGTCTTTAGTAACTTCTAAAACCGCGAGGTTAGTCACTATTTTTTTTACACAACCAACACCTGTTAATGGCAAAGTACAACGCTTTAACAGCTTCGATTCTCCTGCTTTATTGGTATGCATCATTGCCACAATAATATTCTCGGCGCTGGCCACCAAATCCATAGCGCCCCCCATACCTTTAACCATTTTACCTGGAATTTTCCAATTAGCGATATCTCCATTTTCGGCAACTTCCATAGCTCCTAAAATGGTTAAATGCACATGTTTACCTCTAATCATTCCAAAACTTGTAGCCGAATCGAAAAAACTCGCTCCCGGTAAAGTCGTAATGGTTTGCTTACCCGCATTTATAATATCGGCATCTTCTTCGCCTTCAAAAGGAAATGGCCCCATACCTAGTACACCGTTTTCGCTTTGAAATTCTACTTCTATATTTTCAGGCACGTAATTGGCTACTAACGTAGGAATACCAATTCCTAGATTCACATAATAGCCATCTTTTACTTCTTTTGCTATACGCTTTGCAATCCCTATTTTGTCTAACATTTCTTATAATTTGAAAATGATTTAATTTGAAAATTTGAAACTTTTAAAGTCATCCAGACTTTTTGCTTGTTGAAATGATTTTTGTTATAATCAAAATAATCTTTTGCAGATCCTCCAACAGCTCATCATTTGGGTTCGGATAGTGCTCTGACATCCTACACAAGGTCAGCCAATAATCTAATTCGTCTGCTTCTTTAGCAGAAATTTTGAATTTATGAATAAAATCCCGTTTACTCTCTGCATTTTGTGCTTCTCTAACATTGGCCCCAATTGATGTTCCGCTTCTAAAAATTTGTGAAGCCATCTCATACTTATGAAGCGTTCGTAACGATTCTGAAAAAGTAATAACCTTCAATGAAAAATTAAATGTAAGCGTCACAATTAAATTATCCTTATCATTTCTCATCTTCCATAATTTAGATCACCCGTGAAACTCATTTTCAAATTTTCAAATCAATAGATTATTCAATTATTAATTTACCCTAACCGTTCGTTGTTCAATGCGCTTTTCATACTTTTCTCCTTGAAAAATCCGCTGCACAAATATCCCAGGAATATGAATTTGATTGGGATCGAGTTCGCCTGCTGGAACCAACTCTTCGACTTCTGCTACGGTTATTTTAGCCGCTCCGCACATAACCGGATTAAAATTTCTGGCGGTACCTTTAAAAATAAGATTTCCAGCAGTATCGCCCTTCCAGGCTTTTACAAAGGCAAAATCGGCTTTAAAAGCATGCTCTAACACATACATTTTCCCATCGAATTCTCGGGTTTCTTTTCCCTCGGCGACTTCTGTACCAAAACCTGCCGGGGTATAGATTGCTGGAAACCCAGCTTGGGCTGCCCGACACCGTTCGGCCAAAGTGCCTTGTGGTATAAGCTCTACATCGAGTTCGCCTTGAAGCATTTGGCGTTCAAACTCATCGTTTTCACCCACATACGACGAAATCATTTTTTTTATCTGTTTGTTTTGCAGTAATAAGCCAAGTCCAAAATCGTCTACTCCAGCATTATTAGAAATGCAGGTAAGCCCTTTCACTTTACGTTGTACTAGTGCCGAAATTGCATTTTCGGGAATGCCACATAAACCAAAACCGCCCAACATTAAAGTCATATTATCGACAACACCGGCAACGGCTTCATTTACAGACTGCACTGTTTTTGTTATCATATTTTTTTTTGAATTTATCGTATAAAAATACAAAAATATCAAGGACAATTGCAGAATTACAAACAAAGAGAACGTCAAATTACACATTTGTTAAAAAACAAAAAAGACCACCTAGAAAGTTTAACAATACGTCATTCTATGCTTGACACAGAATCTCATCATATTGAAATTCAATAATTATGAGAATCTGAAATAAATTCAGATTGACGAAAGTTATAACTTTTTAGACAGTCTCTTTAATTATATCAACTACGCGTTAATCGCTATTATAGCTTTTACAAGAATTAACGATTAAAAATCCAAATCGTCTGGAACATCCTGTATTGGCGTTTCTTCGTCTGCTTGCGCTTCGGTATCTTCACCGGAGCAATCTACACGTATGGTAAGTTCTTCTGGAGCTATAAATTCTTCTTTAGAAATGTTTAAATCTTTATCGGCATAACAGCTTTTCATATACACGCCCCAAATGGGTAATGCCATAGCTGCTCCCTGACCGTAGGTTATGGTTTTAAAATGCGCTGCACGGTCTTCGGCACCTACCCATACGCCAGTTACTAAATTAGGTACCATACCCATAAACCAGCCGTCACTTTGGTTTTGCGTGGTTCCAGTTTTTCCAGCTATAGGATTTTTAAATTCGTAAGGATATCCAGTAATGATTTCGCGATAATCTGGACGCCATTTTTCGTAGCCTTGCGTGCGTAAACGAGTTCCAGAACCACCTTCGGTAACACCTTCTAACAACTTAACGGTTACATAAGCTACTTCTTCGCTTAATACATCTTTAGTATCTGGTGTAAACTGGTATAAAATAGTATTGTTTTTATCTTCTATACTTGTAACCATAACCGGCTCGGTATACACACCTTTATTAGCAAAAGTGGCATAAGCAGCAACCATTTCGAACACACTTAAATCTACCGTTCCTAACCCAATAGAAGGCACTTCAGGAATCTCGGTACTTACCCCCAATTTGTGTGCCATTTCTATAACGTGTGCCGGCCCTACTTTATCCATTAAATTAGCGGTAATGGTATTTACAGAATTTGCTAATCCGTTTTTAAGTGTTCTGGTGCCTCCGTATTGCAAATTAGAGTTTTCGGGACACCAATCTTCTATATTACCCCATTTGCCTTTTTCGATACAATACGGAATATCTGGTAATTCATCGCATGGCGATAAGTGTAATTGGTCTATTGCTGTTGCATATACAAAAGGTTTGAATGTAGATCCAACCTGACGTTTTCCTTGCTTTACGTGGTCGTACTGAAAGTGCTTATAATTCATACCCCCTACCCATGCTTTTACATGACCTGTTTCGGGATCCATAGACATCATGCCCGGATGCAAAAACTTTTTGTAATAACGCATGGAATCCATTGGTTTCATGATGGTATCAATCTCACCTTTCCACGAAAAAATCGTCATTTCTGTTGGCGTATTAAACGATGCAATAATCTCTTCGTTAGATTTTTTTAAATCGTACTTCATTTTTCTCCAACGCTCCGATTGTCTCATCGAACGTTTCATGAGTGCATCAATTTCCGCTTCGTCCAAACCTAAAAATGGTGCTGTAGGGTTACGGTCTGGCGTATTTTGATGGTCGAATTCAGCTTGTAACCTCTTCATATGTTGTTGCACGGCATCTTCGGCATATTGCTGCATTCTGGAATCTATAGTGGTGTACACTTTTAGTCCGTCGCTATACAGTTTGTATTTTGTGCCGTCTGCTTTTGGATTTTTCTCTATCCAATCTTTCATGAATTTTTTAAGATACTCTCTAAAATAAGTAGCAATACCTTCGCGATGCGATTCTGGGGTGTAGTTTAAGCTTAAATCTAATTGTTGTACAGAATCTTTGGTACGTTCTGTAATGTAACCATATTTTTGCATTTGTGCCAACACCACATTTCTTCGGTTTTGCACGCCTTCCGGATTACGTCTTGGGTTGTATAACGACGAGTTTTTAAACATTCCCACCAACATCGCCGACTCTTTAAGATCTAGATCTTTTGGTTGTTTACCAAAATAAATACTCGCGGCACTTTTTATACCATCGGCATTGTTACCAAAATCGTAAATATTGAAATATTGGGTTATAATTTCTTCTTTTGTATACTGACGCTCCAATCGAATGGCAATAATCCACTCTTTAACTTTTTGGAACATACGTTCCACAATATTTTTAGACCCTTCGCCATGAAATAACTGCTTAGCCAATTGCTGAGAAATGGTACTGGCACCACCACCAGCCCCAAGCTTTACAATGGCGCGCAACGTACCACGGCCATCGATACCTGAATGCTGATGAAAACGCGCATCTTCGGTAGCAATTAAAGCATCTACAAGATGCTGTGGCAGATCTTCGTAATCTACAGGTGTTCGGTTATCGTTAAAATAAAACTTTCCAAGGGTTTTTCCATCGGAAGAAATAATTTCTGTGGCCAGATTGGTTTTTGGATTCTCTAAAATGGTATGATCTGGTAAATCTCCAAAAAGCGAAGCCGATAAAAACAGCAACACTACAGCTAGAATGCCAAGTAGAAAAAGCCCCCAAAACCAACGGAGGTAAGACGCATAACTTGACGTTTTTACAGGTTCTTTCTTTTTTGCCATATTATTTATTAATCGTTGATGGTTTTTCTATTCTGAAGCCAACATCTGTTATGCCTTCTAGATTTACAACGCCATTTACTTTACCGTTTTCGCGCATGGCTTGTTGTATTTTAATAGTATAATCGCCATTTTCGTTAAACACAACATCTTCTTTATACCATAATTTATTTTCTTTTAAATCGTTAAACCCTTCGCCTAAAAATTCACCATTAGGTTTAGCCATGCGGTACTCTAAAGTATCGGTTACTGTTTTACCATGCGGAAAGTCCATTTGTACAATTAAAAACAGGTTACTGTATTTGTACTGGTTGGTATTTCTAAGGTTTACAAACAAATTGTAAGGGTTAATGGTGTCTGGCGGAGTAATAGCAAACTGTACAATAGAATCTTTATGCCAAGCCTCTTGTGGTACCGATTTATACACATCGTAAACCTGATTGTTATCGCAAGACATAACGCTTAACAGCATTAAAACCATCAAAAACAGACTATTTCTTTGCATCGCCATTTGCATTATTTTGATTCGGGTTTTGTTTATTATTAGGTTTTCGTTTATTGCGATTTCTATTGTTTCTGCTATTTCTTGGCTTATTATTAGCTGCCGATTTTCCTTCAGCTGAATTTTGATTTTGTTGTCCAGCAGGTTTTTGGCCCCCAGACTTATTTGATTTTCTACGATTAGCAGGCTTTTGCGTTTCTGCAACCGCAGTTTTTGGTTTTGCTGATTTAGAATTTCTGTTATTTCTACGTCTTTTAGAACGTTTAGGCTGATCGAATCGCGTTAAACTATCCTGTCCTACAACGTTCTCGAATTCGTTTTTATTATCTTCTATTAAATCCGAAGCATACTCTTCTAAACTCGCAACCGTTTCGTTCTTTTTATTTAAAGCTATAATTTCTTTGGCCTGATCTATGGTAATTTTATGCCAGTTCATCCACTCGCCTTCGTAAGCATACCACATATGTCCTTTAAAAATATCGGTTTTTTGGCACACCGCAATTCCTTTTTCGGTCTTTAGCTTGGTATCGGTTTTTGGGAAGGCTTTTAAAGCATCTAAATACGTGTCTAATTCGTAGTTTAAACAACATTTTAACTTACCACATTGTCCTGCTAATTTTTGCGGATTTAAAGATAACTGCTGATAGCGTGCTGCCGATGTACTTACCGATCTAAAATCGGTTAACCAGGTAGAACAACACAGTTCGCGACCACAAGACCCTATGCCCCCTAAACGTGAAGCTTCTTGACGAAAACCTACCTGCTTCATCTCTATTCGGGTTCTAAACTCTCTAGCAAATACTTTAATAAGTTCTCTAAAATCTACGCGTTCTTCGGCAGTGTAATAGAACGTGGCCTTGCTAGCATCGCCCTGATATTCGATATCGGAAATCTTCATTTGCAATTTAAGATCGATAGCAAACTGTCGCGCTTTAACCTTCATAGGTTCTTCTTTTTCGCGCGCTTCAGACCAAATATCAATATCGCGTTGCGAAGCTTTTCTGTATATTTTTAAAACATCGCCATCTAGCGGTATTTTTTTGCGTTTCATTTGCACTCTTACCAGTTCGCCGGTAAGGGTTACCATGCCTATATCGTGCCCCGTTTGTGCTTGAGTAGCAACAATATCGCCAATACTTAACGATAAATTTTCTGTGTTTTTATAATATTCTTTACGTCCGTTTTTAAAACGAACCTCAACCCAATTAAAAGGAGCCTCGCCATTTGGAAGGGCCATATTTGCCAACCAATCAAAAACAGTTAATTTATTACAACTATCTGTTCCGCATGTTCCATTATTTTTGCATCCTTTTGGCTGACCATCTTTTCCTGTCGAGCAACTTGCACAAGCCATAAATTAGTTATGTATATATAGATTCTGAAAAACCCGAGGTTTAACAGAAGTAAATTAGTAAATATTTCATTTTGAAACTCTTGCAACAAGATAAGAATTTCATCCCAATATGCTACTTGGGGTTGTAAAGATATGATTATTCTAAAGACTGTAAAAGAAAGATATTTTTATTACAATACTTGTAAAATTTTAAAACTCAAATAAACGCAAAAAGCTGTATACCAGAGCAAACAACCCTCGCATACAGCTTTGTTTTTAATAGCTTTTGTTTTATTTCTTTAAGATTTCGAAAATATTGCGTAAATCTTTTTTGTAGGGCAAATGGTCTGCACGCCCTTTTTTAAAGATATCGTTACTATTGCCTTGGCCACGACGCAATGCCTTTTGCTCGTCTTGTGGTAAACTGTGTACCTCTTTACAATTGCTAGAACAACAACCGTCCATTTCTTCTTTACAAGCGTCGCACTGTATAAATAGTAAGTGGCAAGCATCGTTGGCACAATTAACATGAGTATCTGCAGGTGCGCCACATTGATGACAACGTGCAATTACATCGTCTGAAATTCGCTCTGAACGACGTTCGTCGAACACAAAGTTTTTACCTATAAACTTATTATCTAATTGGCTTTCGTTTACCTGTCTGGTATATTCTATAATACCACCTTCTAACTGAAAAACGTTTTTAAAACCTTTGTGTTTAAAATAGGCACTGGCTTTTTCGCAACGAATACCGCCGGTGCAATACATTACTAAATTTTTATTTTCTTTAAATTCTTTTAAGTCGTCTTCAATTATCGGTAACGATTCTCTAAAAGTATCTACATCTGGAGTAATGGCGTTTTTAAAATGCCCAATTTCGCTTTCGTAATGGTTTCTCATGTCTACAAGAATGGTATTCTCGTCTTCAATCAATTCATTAAATTGCTGTGCTCCTACATGCACTCCTTTATTGGTAACATCAAAAGTATCGTCGTTTAACCCGTCGGCAACAATTTTGTCGCGCACTTTAACTTTTAGTTTCAAAAACGACATATTGTCTTGCTCTACAGCTATGTTTAAACGGATGTCTTTTAAAAACGGAATGGTATCTAAATGCGTTTTAAACGCATTAAAACGATCTGCTGGTAAAGACAATTGGCCATTTATACCTTCGTGGGCGACATAAATACGACCCAGCACATCTAATTTGTTCCAAACTACAAACAGTTGATTTCTAAATTCTGTAGGATTTTCGATTTTGGCATACTGATAAAAAGAAAGTGTTAATCGATCTTTGCCTGCTTTTTCGATTAATTCTGCTCTTTCTTTAGCGCTTAACTTATTGTACAGTTGCATGCTATACTAATTTTAAGGTTAAAAAAATATTTTTGCAAAGGTAACATTTTAAAACCAATTGAACACCACCCACAAAAAAAGCATTCTGGACAACCAAAATGCTTTTAATAGACTAACTCGTTAATTATATTTTTTAATTTTAAAATCTAAAAAATACCATACGAGTTAACCACCATCGGTTTTGCAATTTCCGTTAACACAAACAGTAAACGCAGCACCTGTAGTACGAATTAACAATGTTTGTTTTAGAAATTTCATAATTTTTAAACGTTTGTGTTGCTGTTTATATTCGTAAACAAAAAAGGTTCATAGCAATAAATTCCCCTACGTATTACGTAGATGCATAAAGTGTAAAAAGGTTGCGTTATAAAATTGTTAGATGACAAAAGAAGTCGTATTTTAGCACCTATTATTTTCTTCTAAAAAACACATATCAATGAGCAACGAGAAAGACGCAAAATTAAAAGCACTGCAACTCACTTTAGATAAATTAGACAAAACTTACGGCAAAGGAACGGTAATGAAAATGAGCGATAAAGCCGTAGTCGATATCGATTCTATTTCCAGTGGGTCTTTAGGTTTAGATTTAGCTTTAGGCGTTGGAGGATATCCTAGAGGTCGTGTAATAGAAATTTACGGACCAGAATCGTCGGGAAAAACAACTTTAACATTACACGCCATTGCCGAAGCACAAAAAGCTGGCGGTATTGCTGCTTTTATTGATGCAGAACATGCTTTTGATAGATTTTATGCCGAAAAATTAGGTGTAGATATCGACAACTTAATTATATCGCAACCCGACCACGGAGAGCAAGCTCTAGAAATTGCCGACAACCTAGTGCGCTCTGGAGCAATAGACATTATAGTTATAGACTCGGTAGCCGCATTAACTCCCAAAAGCGAAATTGAAGGCGAAATGGGAGACTCTAAAATGGGGCTTCATGCACGTTTAATGTCTCAGGCTTTGCGTAAGCTTACGGCTTCGGTTAGCAAAACCAACTGTACCATGTTTTTTATTAACCAATTGCGTGAAAAAATTGGCGTTATGTTTGGAAACCCAGAAACCACTACCGGTGGTAACGCTTTAAAATTTTACGCTTCGGTACGTTTAGACATTCGTCGCTCTACGCAAATTAAAGATACTAATGGCGAAGTTATAGGTAACAAAACCAAAATAAAAGTGGTTAAAAACAAAGTAGCACCACCGTTTAAAACAGCAGAATTCGATATTATGTACGGCGAAGGCGTATCGAAAGTAGGAGAAGTTTTAGACATTGCTGTAGAATTGGATATTGTTAAAAAAAGTGGCTCGTGGTTTAGCTATCAAGACACAAAATTAGGACAAGGTCGCGATGCTGTTAAAACAGTAATTAAAGACAATCCAGAACTTCTAGAGGAGCTGGAAGATAAAATTAAAGAAGCTATAAAAGCTAGCAAAGAAGCTTAAACTACTAAAATCCCAATTTATTTTGGGATTTTTTCATTTTTATACGCAACCTTTTTAAACGCATTGCATCTAAAAAGAAAAACCTTATAATCATGAAAAAATTAATTTTAGTATTGTGCTGCATAGCCACATTAGCATCTTGTAGTAACGACGACGATTTCGACAATTATTATTTTGAAACCATGCCTACAGAGTCTGTAGATGCACCAGAAATAATGGCTGTAAACGAAGTCTATCAATTTACCGTTAATTATATTAAACCAACATCTTGTTATGCGCTTTATGACTTATATTATCAAGATGGTGAAGAAGATGAAATTGACGACAGTGGTGAAACTATAGAAACTATAGACAAAGATTTCATCAGAATTATTGCTCCAATTAACGCTGTTTACGATGATAGCAATTGCGAACAATTGGATGAATTAACCGATGTGACTTTCGATTTTTCACCTAGAGAAACAGGTACTTTCCGATTTAAATTTTGGACTGGAACAGACGAAAACGACGAAGACACCTTTTTGGTTGTAGACATTCCTGTAGTTGAAGAATAACAATTATTAAAAACCTATAAGTTTTTCATTTGAGTTTAAAGCAACTCATACAAAAATGTAAACGGAACGACAGAAAAGCACAAGGAGAACTCTACACACTGTACGCCAGTAAATTGTTCTCCATTTGCTTGAAATATTCCCGAAACCAGGCAGAAGCTAAAGACAATCTGCAAGATGCCTTTTTGACCATTTTTAGTAAAATTTCGCAATTTAACCATTCTGGCTCGTTCGAAGGTTGGTTAAAACGCATTACTATTAATACTGTACTACAACGGTATCGCGAGAAAGGGGTTTTCGACATTATAAATGAAGAGCTTATAGACCAAGTTATAGAGGTAGAGGACCATGATAGTATCTCGATTGATTTCCTATTAAGACTAATTCAAACACTGCCCAATCGTTACCGATTGGTCTTTAACCTTTATGTTTTAGATGGCCATTCGCACAAAGACATTGCCAAAATGCTAAATATTTCTGTTGGTACTTCTAAATCTAATTTAGCTCGCGCCAGACAGATTTTGAAAGAGAAAATTGAAAATTATTACGCGAAAAATCAATCGCAATCTTTATAAATGAGTGATAGAAAGCACATAGACCGCTTATTTCAAGAGCATCTAAAAGATCTTGATCACGCACCCGATCCAGACGTATGGAAAGCTATTGAAGCCGAGTTGAACAACAAAAAGAAACAACGTCGGGTAATCCCTATTTGGTGGCGAACAGCAGGCGTTGCCGCATTACTACTTTTATTTTTAGCTTTAGGGATTTCATTCTTTAACACTAATACCTCTGCACCTACACATACCGTTACAGAACAGGAGTTACCAGACAGTTTAAACCAAACCCTAAACAACACAAACAAAACACCTATACAAATTACCGATGCTGCAAATACAAGCAAATCGGAGTCCGAGGATAATTCTATATCAAAAGTGAATAACACAAGTACAGTAGCAAACACAAAAAGCATCAGCTCAAAGCCAACTGTAATTACAAAGTCTATAGCTTCAACAGAAAATGAAGACACGCGCAATATCGCTTCAAATAACAATAAAGACTCAAAATCATCTAGCTCCAACACTGTACCTTCTGAAAGCATTTCAACTTCAGAATTGAATCCTAAAAACGAAAACATCGGTTTAGCGCAAAAAAACACCCAAAAACCTGCAAATAACAGCACTACAAAACAAACAACACCAACTAAAATAAAAGACACTTTAAGTATAGAAGAAGCCATTGCTCAAGCAGAAACTTCTGAAAGCACACCAGCAACTAAAAAATGGAATATTAATCCTAACATTGCCCCCGTGTACTACAATGCCGCTGGAACTGGGTCGCATTTAGACGATCAGTTTGTAAACAATTCTAAAACTGGCGAAATTAACACCAGTTATGGCTTAAGTGTTGGCTACGCTGTTACCCAAAAATTAAAAATACGCTCTGGTATTAATAGTGTAAAGTTAAGTTTTAACACTAACGATGTTGTTGTTTACGAGCCATCTGCTTCAGCTTTTGCAGCTACGCCACAATTAAAGCATGTTAAAACACCTAAGCAACCAGATAACCTAGCTATGGTTAGCGCTAACAATCTATCGGGCATTAATAACAATTCGTTTTTAAATGAAAGCACAAATGCGGTTATCAATCAAAACATCAATTATTTTGAAGTGCCTTTAGAATTGGAATATAACATTATAAACAAACGGATTGGACTTCATGTAATAGGCGGTGTTAGTACCTTTTTTCTAAACGATAATACTGTATATTCTGAAAGCAATAGCAATAGATCGTATTTAGGAGAGGCCACTAATTTAAACGATGTTAGTTTTAGTACTAATTTAGGTATAGGTGTAGATTATAGTTTCGCCAAACGATTTAACATCAATTTAGAACCCACAGTAAAATATCAATTTAATGCCTACAACCAAACTTCTGGTAGTGTTAGACCTTATATAATTGGTGTTTACACAGGGTTTAGTTACAAGTTTTAATTTTAGGTTGATTATTACGGGCATTTCAACATCCCAATTGAAATGTCTTTTAAATAGAAGCAATTTTAAAATATTGCTTCTATTTTTTTTTATACAACATTAATTGATTGAAAATAATATTACGCGCCTGCTCTCTTAACGGCTTACAATCGCTTAATGTTAAACCATCGGTATTTAAAAATTGATGCATGTGTACACGCATTTTTCCTGGACCACCACTAAAAATAGTAAACGGATATCTTGCCTTATTATCGGCAAAAGTTATGGGGACTATAGGAATTTGATGATTGATCGCCAACTTAAAAGCGCCGTCTTTAAACTGGTCTAAAACAATGTTCTCGTCGGGCACACCGCCTTCTGGAAAAATGCAAATACTCAATCCAGATTGCAATCGTTTTTGAGCTCTTAAAAATACAGCATGTCTACTTTTTAAACTATCGCGATCTACCAAAATACAAGTCCGTTTATAAAAAAACCCAAACAATGGTATTTTGGCCAGTTCTTGTTTACCCACAAAAACAAACGGATTTTTAACTGTAACCAACATAAGCATGATATCGGTCATTGAGGTATGGTTAGCAATAAACATATAACTCTTATCGAGGTCGGGAACCTGCTCACGGTCTATAAGCCAATAAAACCCCATTCCCATTAAAATAAATCGTGCCCAAATACGAGCCAATCTAAAGAAAAACGGATACCAGGACTCTTTAATAATAGACACAACCAACAAAGGCAATAATACTAAAATAGGAAGGGTTACTAAAATGTAAAACCACACCCTATATAAAATCCAGAATAAATATTTAAAAATTTTCATGCGTGCCAAAAATACACAATTGTATTGAGCTACTCTCTCTTAAAATTATATCTGTAAAACCTTTTTAACAGGTTGAATGATTTACGAATTGATATACCATAAAATAAGGCCTCTACTTACTGAAAGCAGAGGCCTTATTTATAAAAAATGAGATAAAATTAATTGACAACTTTTTTGGTTACCATTATGCCTCCTTGCAATTTAATAGTTGCCAAATAAACACCTTTTGAAAATTTAAAACTTTCACTAAAGTCTGGTTTAAAAGTCTTTAAATTATAAGAAACCACCTGTTTTCCACTTATATCGTAAACAACAACAGATTCGATATTTTTAAAAGACTTAACGTTTAAAACACCATTAAATATATTTACAAAAGTTTGCGAATTTGCATATTCGCTTACAGAAAGTGTTTTCGTGTAACGTAATACAAATCGGTTATTAAGTTCTCCTGCTTCTGCTGTAAACAAATAAGGCGACATCCTTAAGTCATGCTCGATATTTAATACAGTATCTTCCAAATAAATACTTTGAGCGTTGTCTAAAAATTGAGTTCCACTTAAATCCCCAATCGCAATTTTATAACTACCTGTACTCGGTAAATTAATCCCTATAGGAATGGTATCGGCATCATTAAACGGTAAAGGACGCCCTTGAATTACCATTTTAGTATCTTCTACTGTAGTATAGATGTCGAAATCTTGTAGATCGGAATAGGCGTCATATTTTTTATCTTTTCCTAATGTAGCACCTTGAACATAACCAATTAAGGCACTAGCAGAGCTATTACCAGCATCAATCAAACTTAACCATAATAATTGCTTATTTTCTGTATTATTGGTTGGCACATTAGTTGTAAAGAAATGTGTATTATCATACGCCATTCCATCATCATCGTATCGCATATCATTGGTAAAGATAACGTCTCCTGCGGAAGCTGCATCATTAACCTGTACAAAGAAGCCCTGACCAGAGGAAATATTACCTATCGACGTTTGCGGAGGATTCACACCAGTAGCATTGTAACTCATATACTGTTCATTGAAATTATATCTTAAACTACTATATGACGAACTTGACAGCGGAGAGGGCACATTTGAAATCATTAAGTTATCTGCCCATAAACGTATACTACCATTTAAAATTGAATTTTCAGAAATAAATTCATCTACACTAATAGCTGAAGGATATGGGTTTCCAATAAGATTCCAATGTTGTTGTTCTACCTTTAAATCAACCGAGTTAGATTTTGAAACAGCTGCAGTTTTACTTCCATTAAACGGAACCCCTTTAAAAGATGCAGTAAACCATGGAAAAACAAATTCTTGAGGTATCTGAACAGCGTAGCCTTCTGCAGGCTCCATAATTCCCCCAAAAGCAATCCAGCCATCATTTACATCCCATTGATAAGCTGGTGTTGTATAAGGTGTAGTAATTGTATTCACATTATAATTAATTACTGGAGAAGACCACATTATAAAATCTTCATCAATAATGTTACGGACATATCTTTGCATAGTTATATTTCCAGAATTCATATTACTATCCGACTCATCATTCATTTGAATTAAATTAGCGCCATCTTCTAATATTAAAGCCCCGTCTGTTTCTACAGAAACACTACCTCTCAATTTTAAAGTTGATCTTGAAGGGATAGTTGCGCTACTACCAGAAGGTATCACACAGTCGCAACCTTCTAAATCGCCCATTTTATTGTAATTAGAAGAAAAAATAAATCTCCTATTTTCGGGTTCAACAGTTATCCCTGCATTCACATAAGACGGAGGTAATTGCCATGTAACACCATCCCAATACACTGGAACACCACCTTTAGATAAGGAAACTGCAGTAAAAACAGAACCAAACGAATTAGACACCTGTAATTTATAAGTACCTAAATCGTCTGTGGTAATTTCACCAGATATAGTTAATGTATTAGATTGCTCCCCAGGTATAGGCGTATTATATTTATACCATTGATACGAAAGTTCTTCGTCTGCCGAGCCTGTTGCATTACCTGAAACTTGAGCGGTGGCCGTAAAAATAATATCTTTATTACTTGGAGTACTACACACATAATTTGGAACAGGATACTTAGTTATTACAGGTGTTTTAATATCAAAAGACCCTCTGTTATAAGCTAAAAATGCCAAGTCGGCTGTTCCTCCTGCAACCATATTAATATTATTAATTTCGGTAACATTATCTGCAGTTATTTCAAAATCCTCAAACCTAAAGGCGGCCATACGCAATGGTCGAGTTTCATCTCCCGTATAAGTTCGCTTTTGAGGTTTTGCGACACCATAATTTAAACCTGACTGTAAAGTAAATAAATCTAATCGCCATATAGCTAATAAACCATCACCGGCATAATCTTCTACTTCTTCCTGTATGATAGACAATTTAATAGGTCTTCCAACCACATTCCCCGCATCATCGGCATAATAATAAACATCTATACTTCCAGCCTTGGCTATTTGTGTTATTAAGAAATCTGGAGCTCCATCACTAATCCCACCTAATTGTCCGCCACTACTATAAAACCCAACATCTGCTAATTGATTAAAATTTGTAACACCTGTACCTAAATCTAAACCATTAACACCATCTATTAAGTTTTCATAAATGGTAGCATTCAAAATTTCGGGAGAAGTAATTTCTACACCTTCATTTACTTCGCCGTCTATCATATCTGCCATTGCTAAATAATTAAGCGGATAGGTTGAGCCATCTACACCATTTGTACTATAGGCATAAAATAATTGCGAATTGAAAGTAACCCCTTTTTCAATTAATAAATCATCATTAACACCTGTAGAATAAGTTACACCGTCATACGTAAAAGCTAATAAATCATGTCGGGTATTAGGCATTAAATCTTCATTCTCTGGATCTGCCTTCCATTGTGAAGATCTCCAAAAACCATTATAAGTCGTAAAAATTTCTGTAATTCTAGCTATGTTATTATTAGCTCCGTTGTCAAGAATTTTTACTGATGGCGCAACGTAATCAACATAAAAACTTGTTGCATTACCTCCAACCAACAACTCTGCAGAAACATCATCATTACCAGATTCAGAAATCTCAAACGTCATTTCCATAGAACTAACAAATTCTTTACTACCACTTTTAATTGAAACCCCAGGAATGCTAATTGAAGTTGATCCAGTAAACCCAGAACCAACAATTGTTATTTTAGAATTAGTAGTTACACGTGTGGGAAATACCTCGGTTACTGTTTGGGCTATTAACTTAGACGATACCATAACCAAAAGAAATAGTAGTATTATATTTGTTAAGTTAATAAATTTTAATTGCGTAATTTTTTTCGTCATAGATTTACATTTAAGTTAGTTTTAAAAAAATTGAGATTAATAGAAGCAACAGCACTAGTATTTAGTAGATCTATTACTTAATTATAATGAGAGTCTAATTGATAATCTTTTTTGTTACCATTCTTCCATTATCTAAAGTTATACCTATAATGTAAACTCCTTGTGAAAAAGGAAAAAATACATCACTTTCATGCTCAATGGACTTTGGTTTATAATTTATAAGTTCTTTACCTGTTAAATCATACACTTGGATATGATTTATTACGTTTGATGATTTTATGTGCAATGTCTTATTATTAATATAAGCAAATGTTTTCTCTATAAAATCATTGTCATTTACCGTTAGTTTGGAATCAGAATTATATTTTAAAATAAAACGGTCATTTACAACACCCTTACTAGCTGTAAAGGTATAGGGAGACTTTCTTAGATCATGTTCTAAATTTAAGTAAGTATCTTCTAAATATACGCCTTGTGCTTTATTCAAAAATTGATTCCCTTCAATACGATCTATACCAATCTTGTAAGAACCATTGTTTACTATATCCACCCCTAAAAGCACTTGATCTGTGTTTGTAAATGGGAGTGGCCTCCCTTGAATAGTCATTTTTTTATCTGAAATAAGTGAATATATATTAAAACCATTGTAATTAGCATATGCATCATACAATCTATCTTTATCGTATGTTGCCCCATCTACATAACCTACCAAAGTACTTACCGCAGCATTACTTTCATTAATCAAACTCAACCAAATTAATTGCTTTTCTTGAGGTGTCTCTGTCGAAATTCTGAAAAAATCAGAGTTATCTAATAAAGTTTCACCTACATCATAGCGCATACTGTTAGTAAATTCAACTGTCTGATCTGACGCACCCTCATCTAATTGAACGAAAAAAGCCTGCCCCGCAGCAATATTTCCATTGAAAGAAGGGCTTGATGGCGTAGTACCTGTTCCATTATGAACAATATATTGATCTGAATAATTATATCCAAAATCGGCATAGAAAGGATCGTCTGCAGTACTAGAAATAGCTTCATTATGAGTCCAAATACTAACACTCCCTTGCAGATTGGTGTTATCTTCCAAAAAGCGCTCTGCCAAAATAGCCGAAGGATATGGATTCCCAATTAAATTCCAATGCTTATTTTCTTCTGCCATCGTCACTGATGCACTAGAGAAACTAAGGTTGACAGTTATGGTTCCGTTATTAGGAATACCTTCAAAATCTATTGCAAAATTTGAAGCACTAGCAACACGAGCAATATACCCCTCTCCTTCAACCATAACCTCATTTGTAGCAGATAACCAATTCCCATAGTCTGAAGCTTGAGGATCCCATTGATATACATGAGATGTAGCTATGTTATTTACATTAAACCCTGACACTGGTGATGACCAATAAATATAATCTGAAATATCATTAACAATCGCATTGCGCCTCATAGAAATAACACCTTCATTTACATTCCCATTTGCATCATTAATTTGTACTAAACTAGAATTATTTCTTAAGGTAAATGTTCCTGCCTGAACTGCTGGTATAGTAACCCCGTCTTCTACATAAGATGGTTGAAATGGCTCAACAATAATATTATCATAAATCTTGAGTGCATTCCCAGATGGAATAACAACATCTGTACCTGCCTTAACCGTACAATCACAACCTTGTAGATCTACAGCTTCATTGTAGTCTTCATAAAAAATAAGACTCCTATCCTCATCACTTATTACTATACCTGCATTCGTATAAGCTGGCGGAATATTCCAACTAGTTCCATCCCAAGCAGTAGGAGTTCCTCCTTGCCCTAAAACAGCAGGCACAACTATAGATCCGTAGTCATTTGAAACTCTTACATTATAATTTGCGATATCACTTTCTCCTACATTTAAGATATTTAATGTTTCCGATGTATTAGCTAAAGTGGTGTTAAACTTGGACCATTCGTAACTTAAAGTTTCTTTAGGATCTCCAGTTCCTCCCCCTTCTACATCAGCAGATACGGTAAATGTAACATCTGTTGTACTTGGCAGCTTACAAATATATCTTGGCAATATTGAATTGGCGACTGGAGCTTTAATTTCAAAAGCTCCTCTATTATATGCCAAAAAAGCAATATCGCAAGACCCTCCCGCCATTAAATTAATATTATTAATATTTTCTACAAATGTGCTTACACTTAATGCATCTCCTGTTATTCCAAAGTCTTCCAACTTTAAACCCACCATTCTATAAGGCCTTTCGGCATTTGGGCCTAATTTTTTTTCTAGTGGTACAGATGTGGCATAATTACCATCTATGAGACTATAAAAATCGACCCTCCACCATGACAATAAACTAGTCCCAGAATTTTGATCTTTCATAATTAATTTTACTGGTCTGCCTATTACATTCCCGACTTCATCACCATAATAATACACGTCAAAACCAGCTTCGTCTCCAGGTTGTGCAACTTGCGTTATCAATAAATCAGGAACATTGTCATTTACTGCCCCAACTTGACCATTTCCACTAAAAAACCTTACACTTGCAGTTTGATTAAAATTTGTAATTGCTGTCCCTAAATCTAACCCATTAACTCCATCTGTAATAACATCGTAAACCGATAATCCTTGAATAGTAGGTGAAGTTATTACCGATCCCTCATTAACTTGGCCATCTACCAAATCTCCTGTTGCAATATAATTCGCTCTGTGACTCTTTCCTGAAACACCATTAGTAGAATAAGCTTTAAAATTTTGAGGCGTGAAAGTAATGCCCTTTTCTGTTAATAAACCATCATTTACACCAGTAGAATACGTAACCCCATCAAAAGTAAAAGCCAGAAGTTCGTGACTATCATTAGGGTACGTCGCATCAACCCCTTTTATATAATCATTAGATCTCCAATATCCACGATTACTGTAATTCCAATTAGTAAAAATCTCAGTAATTTTGGTAACTTGATGCGGATTATTATCATTCTGTAAAATCTTATAGTTTGGAGCGATATATTCAATATCGAAACCTGTATCGCTAGAGTTAACTAACAAATTACTCGTTACATCTTGCGCAGAACTCATACTCGATGTATGGTCACTCTTATTTATTGTAAAGATCATTTGTGTGGAACTCACAAAAGTTGCATCAACAATATCTATTCCATCTAAAACTATGGTATTTGGAGTAATCGAAGTAAAATTACTTCCAATAATTGTAACTTCCGTTTGATAGGTTACCCGTGTAGGAAATACATCTGTTATTGTTATTTGCCCGTACAAAGACGATATAAATAACATTATGATTAATGATAACAAGCATTTACCCAATGCAAACAAACGTATTAAAGAAATAATTTTTATCATAGCAAAATAAATTATTAGTTCCTTTAAAATTTGTCAAATACACTAGGGAGGAGAGATTGTATTTGAGATATTTACAATAAAATTATTAAGAATAATACAACCCACAAATAAATCAGTCCATATGCAAATTAATTCCTATGAAAGGTCATTTTATAGTTTCACTTAAATAAATGCTTCTTTCTAAATTGACCCAAAAGTAATAAAACACTTACTTACAAGCTCTTACAGTATAAACTTTATTATTCTAATACTCCTTAAATTTAAAAATGTCATTTCCACTCCTTACGTTAAATAATATTTATTTTTAAGCATTACCTTTGTCTAACAAACAAAATATGTAATATGGCAAGAATTTTAACAGGCATACAAAGTACAGGAACACCACATTTAGGAAACATTTTAGGCGCTATAATGCCTGCAATAAAAATGGCAAACAGTCCAGAAAACGATTCGTTTTTATTTATTGCAAACATGCATACCTTAACACAAATTAAAGATGCCGAAATCCTGAAATACAATACGTATTCTGTAGCTGCCACATGGCTTGCCTTTGGTTTAGATATTAACAAAACCGTATTTTACAGACAAAGCGACATTCCGCAATGCACCGAATTATCGTGGTATTTAAGTTGTTTTTTTCCGTACCAACGCTTAACCTTAGCCCATGGTTTTAAAGATAAATCCGATCGGTTAGAAGATGTAAACGCAGGATTATTTACATACCCAATGCTTATGGCGGCGGATATTTTATTATACGATGCCGAAATTATTCCTGTTGGAAAAGATCAACTTCAACACATAGAAATGACACGCGATGTGGCCTCTCGCTTTCATGCCAAAATGGGAGAAACATTTGTTTTGCCTGAAGGAAAAATTGAAGAAAACGTAAAGATAATTCCAGGTACCGATGGCGAAAAAATGAGTAAAAGTAGAAACAACTTTATCAATATCTTTTTAGACGATAAAAAACTACGCAAACAAATTATGGGTATACAAACCGACAGCACGCCTTTAGAAGAACCTAAAGACTGGAGCACCTGTAACTGTTTTGCAATTTATAGTTTATTGGCTTCGGAAACACAAATAGCCGCCATGAAAGCCAACTACGAAAACGGAAATTACGGCTACGGCCATGCCAAACAAGCTTTATTCGAACTTATAGTTGAAACTTTTGCAGAACAACGCGAAAAGTACCACTATTACATGAATCATTTAGAAGAGCTGGACAAAGCTTTAGCCATAGGCGCAGAAAAAGCAACAACGGTAGCCAACAAGGTGTTACAACGTGTACGCGAAAAAGTGGGCTATTAACTTAGCCCACACCCCCAAAGTTTGTATCTTTAGCTTATATTTAATAGCCCCTAAACACTAATATATGCTTCTCCCTAACAAGCGCATACCTTTAATGCTTTTGTTTGCTGTGTCTTTTGTTGTTGCACAAGAAGGCTTAAATTTTACAGTAAACAAACAATTTTATTTAAAAGGAAATTCGGTATTAATTGGCAACAACATTGTAAGCAACCATGCCTTAGAACCTTTTAACGATCGTTCTGTTTTTAACGACAAAATTAAACTAGAATATATAGATGTAGACGAAGACAAATCGACTTTTAGTTCTAGTCAAGCTGTTTTAACACTTCCGCCCACTTCAAAAAAAATTGTATACGCCGCACTGTACTGGAGCGCTATTTATAAATACGACAAAGGTGTAAAACGCACCTTGGGAGACCAAATTGTTTATAAAGGCAACGACGAACGTTCGCTAGACGTTCATAAAATTTTATTTAAACTACCCAATAACGATTACGAAGACCTAAAAGGCATAAAAATATACGATAGCTATAACAACGCCCAGTTTAACGACACCAAACCCTATGTGTGTTATGCCGATGTCACTCAATTATTACAAAATGCATCAACTGTTAACGGTAATTACACCGTAGCCAACATAAGAGCTACAGAAGGTTTTGTTTCTGGCGGCGCTTCCGGCGGATGGTTACTGCATGTTATCTACGAAGACGATTCAGCTAAACCTAAGTACTTTACTACTTACAACGGATTTACAGAAGTAAATAAAGAAGCTGTAGATATTACGTTTAAAGATTTTAGAACAGACGAACAAGCCGAAATTAAAACAGCATTATCTCTTGGTGTTTTAGAAGGCGACCAAAAGTTTAAAACAGATGCCTGCTATGTAATGCATCAAGATTCGGAATCTTTCACCCCTTTATCGAATACATTACGCGAAGACTCTAACTTTTTTAACAGCACCATAACCATCGGCGACAAATACTTTAAAGACCGTACACCAAACAGCATTAACACTTTAGGCTTCGATTTACTAAAAACAGATATTCCAAATCCAAACAACATGGTACTGTCTAACAACAGTACAGAAATGACTATTAGATTTAAAACCAAAGCCGATAGGTTTTACGTGTTTTTTGTGGCTTTCGAAACAGAAATTAGTCCTATTTTACTAGAAAGCAAAGACGAAAATCTGTTTATGACTACCGACACCAAAACTTATGCCTTACCACAACAAAAGGATTTAGATAAAATTACAGCGTTAAAAAGCTTAAGCATTCCTGGTTTAGAAAAAGGCTATTATTTGGTAACCAATGTATTTTCGGTTGAAGCTAATGCGACAAAATGGAAAGCGTTTCTTGCCGAAAAAGGGCATACTCCAAAATCGTACAAAAACCCTAAAAACAATTGGGATTATATTTATTTAGATATGAGCGAAGATCCTAACGACGTATACTTAAAACAACGCGAATTATCTAAACTAGATTACTTTAGCGATGTTTGGATTTTAAAAATTAACATGTAAGCTAAACCAGTTCAAATAATTTACCAGGTAAAGGCCGCAATACACCTTTTAATTCCATATTCAATAATACACCTGCCGTTTTAAAAATCGGTAAATGACAATGCAAAGCAATGGAGTCCAGCAAGGCCTTTTCTTCTGTTTTTAAGTAATTAAAAATAAGACGTTCCTGCTCATCCAACTCGACAAATAATTGCTTTTGCACTGGTTTTTTTTCAGATTCAAGTTGCCAATTTAACATATAAGCAACATCTAAAGGTGAAGACAATAAATACGCCTTTTGTTGTTTTATTAAATTATTACAGCCTAAACTTAAACTATCGGTTGGGCGACCAGGAACCGCAAATACATCGCGATTATACGAATTTGCAATATCTGCCGTTACCAAGCTCCCTCCTTTTTCGGCCGATTCTATAACAATGGTAGCTTCACTAAGTCCGGCAATAATACGGTTTCGGCGTAAAAAATTGTTTCTATCAAAAACAGCAGAACTCCAGAAATCACTTAAAAATCCACCATGCTTTTCTATATTAGCCATATATTTTTTATGCACTTTAGGATACACCTGATTTAAACCATGTGCCAAACAACCCACAGTCTGTAACTGGTGTTTTAAAGCAGCTTTATGTGCGGTAATATCGGTTCCGTAAGCAAACCCCGAAACAATTACGGGATTAAAAACAGCTAATTCTTCCACCAATTTTTCGCAAAAAGCTATGCCACTGGTTGTAATTTTACGAGTGCCAACAATACTTAGTATACGCTGTTTTTGTAAATGCACATGCCCCGATTGAAATAATAAAATTGGGCCATCTAAACAATGCTTTAATTTTTGCGGATAATTAGCATCTTCAAAATACAAACAATTTATATTGTTTTGCTTTATAAATGCTAATTCTTCCTCGGCAGCTTTAATATGGCTTTCGAGTTTTAAATTGTTTAAACGCAAAGTGCCAATACCATCAATTTTAGCTAACACTTGTTTTTTTTCTTTAAAAACTGCTTCTGCCGATCCGCAATGTGCAATTAACTTTTTAGCACCAACATCGCCTATACGCGACACATGCTGTAGCGCTAAAACATATAAAATTTCCTCATCGGTTCTTGTCATTTAAATATCATTTCAACTAAAATCGAGTTATTATTTTAGTTTTTTAGAAAATTAATCAATTGATAGTTAACACACAAGAAACAAAACCCGCAGTTGTTAATAAAAAGTGAATATCATTTTATAAGCACATTAAAAAATGTCTAACTTTGTTTTTATGCAATTAGAAACTTACATAAGCGACTTATTATACAGATATGAATGTGTTGTTGTACCCGAATTTGGTGCATTTTTAACACAACGTGTTCCGGCCAAAGTTAATGCCGAAACCCATATGTTTTACCCGCCTAAAAAAGCGCTATCGTTTAACGAACAAATACAACAAAACGATGGTTTATTGGCGCATTATATTGCCGATGTAGAAAAGATCCCTTACGAAACGGCACTCCTAAAAATACAAAAACGCGTTTCGGCTATCAAATCGTATTTGGTTGCTGGAGAAACCATAGTTTTTAAAAATATTGGAGACTTAATATTAAATGAAGAAGGTAAAGTTATTTTTGAACCTTCTACACATTTAAATTATTTAACCGATGCCTTTGGGCTTCACCAAATGGTATCGCCAACAATTGCTCGCGAAGTTCACAAACAAGACACCCAAGCTGTAGAGAAAGTAGTACCGATAGCTGTAACGTCAGAACGTCGCAAGGCAAGACCTTATTTACGTTATGCTGCGGCTGCCGTATTGGCTCTGGCTGCGACAGGCTTTATTGGTTCTAAATATTATGTAAACCAAATAGAAACGCATAATCAAATAGCGCAGGAAAACGCCAATATTCAACTAGAAAATAAAATTCAAGAAGCGACTTTTGTAATAGACAACCCGTTACCAGCTGTAAGTTTAACCGTAACAAAGCCAGTAGGAAATTATCACATCATTGCAGGGGCATTTAGAGTTGAAGAAAATTGCGATAAAATTGTAAACGAACTAAAAGCTCTTGGTTTTAATGCCAGAAAAATTGGCGTTAATAAATACGGATTGCACCAAGTGGTTTACGATAGCTACGAAAATCGTTTAGATGCTTTGAAAGCTCTAAAAAACATTAGACAAAACAATAATTCTGAAGCCTGGCTACTGGTTAAGCAATTAGATTAAAAAACTCATTCCTTATATATTTAAGCGTTACTATTAAAACAGTAGCGCTTTTTTTATGATTAAAATAGAAACTTACATTGTTATCTAAAATTGGGCTTTGTACATTTGCGTGCAAATTATAACACATGGAACCTAAAACACCCGAAGCTTCTAAAACCACATTAACAGACCTCGTTTTACCTAGCGAAACCAATCCTTTAAATAATTTATTTGGAGGCGAGTTATTAGCCCGAATGGATCGTGCTGCCAGTATTGCTGCTAGACGCCACTCCAGACGTATTGTGGTAACCGCATCGGTAAACCATGTGGCCTTTAACAGAGCTATTCCGTTAGGTAGTGTTGTAACTGTAGAAGCAAAGGTTACAAGAGCGTTTAAAAGCTCTATGGAGGTCTATATAGATGTTTGGACAGAAGATCGCGAATCCGGACTTAAAACCAAGGCAAATGAAGCCATATATACCTTTGTAGCCGTTGAAGAAACAGGCCGTCCTGTTCCGGTGCCAGAAATTATTCCTGAAACCCAATTAGAAAAAGAACGCTTTAAAGCAGCTTTACGCCGTAAACAACTTAGTTTGGTTTTGGCAGGTAAAATGAAACCAAATGAAGCCACAGAACTTAAGGCCCTGTTTTTACAGTAAATAATTTTTACTAAACTACATTTTGTACAACCACGATGCAGGGTTTTGTGTAGTACTTTCTTTAAATATACTAAAACTTAACGTCGTATCGCCAGTAGCCGAATTTGTAAACACCTCACCTATGGTTTGATTGGTAGTTACTTTGTCGCCTTTTTTCACGTATACTTTTCCTAGATTTTTATAAGCTGTAAAATAATTACCGTGTTGTATTAAAATAGTTGGATTCCCTTTTTTCTGAACAATAATAGCATACACTTCGCCATTAAATACGGCACGTACTTGCGCTCCTGGACTTGTAGCAATTCGTACACCATTACTATGTATTGTAGCTGTTTTTACAATTGGATGTGGCTGATCTCCATAGCGTAATTTTACAACACCTTTTTCTACAGGCCAAGGCAATTTACCCTTATTGGCCACAAAACTAGCTGCTAAATTTTTGGCTTCTGGCGTTAGAGCAAAACTTGTAGTCTCGCTACTTTTTCCTGCTTTCTTATTAGCCTTTGCTATGGCTTCACGAATCAATTTTTCTATTTCGCGATCAATTCTATCGGCTTCTTGTTGTTTGGTTTGTATTTGTGCTGTATACGATTTTAAATCTTTTTGAATGCTAGCCATTAATTCGCGCTGTTGCTTTCGCTCTAACTCCAATTGTGCTTGGGCCACACTATTCTCCTTAATTAACTGTTGCTTATCTTCTTTCTGCTTTAGCAACTTTTGATTGGCAACTTTTAATGCTTCGGTCTTCGTTTTTATTGCCTCGCCTTGCTCCTTCTGGTAATTGGTATATTGCTTTATGTATTGCAAACGCTTGTAAGCCTGGTGAAAGTTGTTAGACGATAATAAAAACATAACACGACTCTGTACACTTCTACTTTTGTAAGAATGCACAATCATGTCGGCATAATCCTTTTTTAGAGTTTCTAAATCTTGGCGTAATTGCGTAATTTCTCTTTGGTTTACACCAATTTCTCGTGTTAATAAATTGGCCTGCTGATTGGTAACTTTAATTAAATTACTGCGCACATTAATTTTATGATTTAAATCTTCAATTAATGATAATTGCGATTTAGCCTTTGTTTTGTTCTTGAAGAGCATGCTGTTAATCTGCTCTATTTCGCGACGCAATTCCTGCCGTCTTTCCTCTAGCTCTAATTGCTTTTTACTTTGGGAAAATAGAGTAGCACTGCTTAAAAAGCAGCAAAAAATTATCGCTATTTTATATACAAGGCGTGCTGTAATCATTTAAGTTCTATAGCTTCAAAACCTGAAGGAATTTTAAAAGGAAAATTCAATTTTTCGTTCAAAGATACAGATTTGTATTCCAATTCTATAATAGTTTCTTCACGACCTTCAACCGCATTTATTTTTATATGTTCGGGTAGAATTTGATGATTAACGGTTTGATATTTTAAATAATCTATCTCTAAAAGACGCTCGTCTTGAGGCTGAGACAATTGCTGCGATACAACCTTAAAATAAGCAGGATGTATAATGTAAAACAATTCAAACAACGGATTTTGCTGTTTTGGCTGAACCAAATAAGCTTCTTCGTTAATGGAGCTGATGTAATCGGCTTCCTGTAAACCAAAAATAGCCTCGCCCAACAATACATTTTGAAGCTTTTCGAAATCTAAATCAGTGCCTAAAAACTCACTTAACAAACTAAAATCGCCTTCAAAATAGGTGTTATCTAATTTATTATAAAAACTAACTTGTTCTGGTGTTACCAATAAACGGGCTGCAGAAAACGGGCCATTTAACCAAATGGTTTTATCTTTTTCTAATCGTAAATTAATTGATACTGTTTTAGAATTATCGCCTTCTGAATAATTTGCCTTTACTTTAGCCGAAAGCGTTTTAAACTGAGCCGTTTGTTTGGAGTTTGCTTTTACTAACTGTTTTGTGTTTAAACTTAAATCGGTTTTTGCCGTAGTAAGCGAAGTTGTAGACTTACAACCCGACAGACCTAAACTTAAAATAACCAATAGCGTAAAAAATTGATGTTTCATTAATTCGAAATTTCTAATTGACTGGCTTTATCTGAAAACTTTTTAGCTTCTTTTGTTTTATTTAAGCCTTGATAAGCGACGCTTAATTGGTAGTAAAAATCGCTTTCCATTTTTTTGTCTTCAATAATGTAATCTACTCCCATAGAAAGTTGCTCTATGGCCTCTTTATACCGATTAAGTTTATTTAAAGAGAGGCCATTCATTAAATACAGTTCGGGTTGCGAAGGGTATTTCAATAAGGCTTCGTTACTCTTTTGGTAAGCCATATCGAATTGTTTTAAATCGATATGTAGCACAATTATATTTCTGGTAATGCCATAATTATCGCCCTCGATATTTAAAGCCTGATTGTAATAAGCTATTGCTTTTTGTTTATCGCCTTTGGTTAAATAGTACTGCGCCAATTCTACCAAGGTTTTACCATCGTTAGCATCGCCAACCATGGCCGAAACTTCTACTAAATCCTGTTCGTACTCTGGATGGTCTGCAACAAAATTCACAAAATCGGTAAGCACCAATAATTTAGCTTCTGGCTTAATTTTTGGGCTTTTTAATACAATTTTCATAGACTCTATGGCTTTATCGGTTTCATTATCATCTAAATAAAACTTGTATAAAGCTAAGTGAACGAGTTGTGAATTCGGATTCATTTCGAGTAACTTTAAAGCCGTTTCGTATGCCTTTTCTTTATCGTTACTCTCGCTATACCTATAAATTAATGCCAAGTAATTAGACTCTTGGTCGGGATTATTCTCTACACGTTCTTCAAGATTCTCTATTTGCTCTTTCTTTTGGCCAGTAGCGTCGTAAATCTGATTTCTTAAAAAATCTCGGTTTACCGAAATGCCAAATTCGGCATCCAATTCGTCTAGCACCTTTAAAGCTTCTTTATAATCTTTAGTTCTAACAAATAAAGCGGCAAGGTCTTCTTTGTAATCTGGATGATATTTTACAAGCTGTTTTAAAGTTTTAATTGCTTTATCGTAATCGTTTTGCTGTGCGTAAACATCGTAAAGCTCGTCTAAATACCATTCGTTATCTGGTTCTAATTTTACTGCTTTTTTTAGGGCATCTTCTGCCGCTCCAAAGTTTTTAAGATTGTTATAATTTTTCCCCATTTCGAAATACAACACCGATTGCGAATCGTCTATGGCAATACATTTTTGAAGCGCTTCTACCGAACGAGTGTAATTTTCGATACCACGTTGTTTTAAAGCCTCGAAGAACAATTCTTGAAATGCATCGTCGACCTCTCCCAAATCATCGGTGGGTTTGGCGTTAAAATCGACTTGGGCATGAGATACCAAGGGCGCTAACAAAAGCGCCACTATGGTAAACCATTGCGTGATATATCTCGAAATTGTTTTCAAATATTTTATTTTAAAACAGAATAATCGCCAATGCTTATGGTTGTAAAATTACCATCGAATTCTACATAATTACCTATCATGGCGTCGTCTAAATTAGCGTTTTTAATGGTTGAAAAATTACTAATTATGGTATTTTTAACGGTTGAATTTTCGATACTTGTATTATTGCCTATAGACACATTAGGCCCTACAGTTGTATTGGTTAATGTAACATGGTCGCCTATAAAACAAGGTTCTATAATTTTAGAATTGTTAAGTACAACGTTAGGCGACACCAGGTTTTCTTCGCCATCGGCCTGTAAAAAACCTAACATTTTACCATTGGTCTCTACAGTTACCGGTTTGTTACCACAATCCATCCACTCGTCTACTGTACCTGTTTTAAAGACTTTACCTTTGGCCATCATACCTTTAATACCGTCGTTAATTTGATATTCGCCCCCATGTATAATATTATTATCTAACACGTGTTGCAACTCGTCTTTTAAAACGGCAATATCTTTAAAATAGTATATTCCTATTACGGCTAAATCGCTAACGAACTCTTTAGGCTTCTCTACCAACTCTACAATTTCGTTGCGTTCGTTTAATTTAACAACACCAAAAGCTTCAGGACGCTCTACCTGTTTTACCCAAATAACGGCATCGGCATCGGCATCTAAATTAAAATCGGCACGTATTAATGTATCTGCATAAGCTACAACAGCTGGGCCAGACAACGAAGGTTTTGCACTCATAATAGCATGACCTGTGCCTAAAGGCTGATCTTGTCTGTATATAGACGCTTTAGCTCCCAAATCGTTTGCCAAAGTAGTAAGACTTTCTACGACATCGTCTCCAAAAAAAGCAGGGTCGCCCAATATAAAGGCGATTTCCTCGATAGGTTGGTCAATCACTTTGGCGATATCTTTTACCAAACGATGGACTATAGGTTGCCCCGCTACTGGGATTAAAGGTTTAGGAACTGTTAAGGTATGCGGACGTAATCTTGAACCACGACCCGCCATTGGTACTATAATTTTCATATGTGTTTCTGCTATTGCAGTATATTTAATTCGTTATTAATTTTTAAACGGTAAGACATTCTGTATTAACTCAGATTACTTTACGCCAGTACTACCAAATCCGCCTTCGCCTCGAGCAGTTTCCGACAAAACATCTACTTCTTCGAATTGGGCTTGTTCGTGTCTTGCAAATACCATTTGCGCAATACGTTCGCCGTTCTGGATAGTAAACTCCTGATTGGACAAGTTCACCAAAATTACACCTATCTCTCCTCTATAATCGGCATCTATAGTTCCTGGAGCATTTAATACTGTTATCCCAAATTTTGCCGCTAAACCACTACGTGGTCTAACTTGAGCTTCGAAAGCTACAGGCAACTCTATAAACAATCCTGTTTTAACTATGGTGCGCTCTAGAGGCGCTAAAGTTATTGCCTCCGAAATATTGGCTCTTAAATCCATTCCTGCCGATGCACTAGTCTCGTAATGCGGTAAAGCATGCGTGGATTTGTTTATAATTTTTACTTTCATTTTATCGCTTTAATACGTTTAATATGGTTTGTTTTTCAAACTTATACATAATAGCTAGGAATAGCAACAATAAAGCTATGCCAACCACATAATTTTCTCTGAAGCCATAAAATGAAATTGCGGAAAACACAACAGAAACCAAAATATAGGCACAGATTTTTTTTAGATTATACGGAATAGGATAATATACTCTTCCAAAATAATACGATAATGCGACCATACTTCCGTAAGCTGCCAAAGTTGCTATTGCAGAACCTTTATAACTGATAATAGGAATTAACCAAAAGTTTAATGCTAAGGTTATCACAGCTCCAAAAATAGAAATGTAGGCACCAAATTTAGTACGGTCCGTGATTTTATACCACACCGATAAATTATGATACATGCCTAAAAACAAATAAGCCAGTAAAATAATAGGCACTATGCCCATAGCTTCCCAATAAGCATTATCACGAATCACTATCACCTTTAAAAGATCTGCAAATACCACAACTGCCAACATAATAAAGCTACCAACCACTACAAAAAACTCTAATATTCTAGCGTAGTTTTTTTGAGGGTTTTCGGTATTAGCATGACTGAAAAAGAAAGGCTCTATCCCTAACCTGTACGCGGTTGCAAAAAGCGTCATAAACAAGGCCAATTTATAACATGCAGAATACATTCCTATTTGGGTATCGGCAATAGTTTCTGGCAGTAATTTACTTAACAGTATTCGGTCGAAAGTTTCGTTTACAGAGAAGGCTATTCCTGCAATTAAAACTGGGAAGGCATAACGCAACATGTTTTGCCATAACTTACTGTTAAACCTGAATTTTAATTTTGTATAAAAACTTAACAATAACATTAAAGTAACCGCACTGGCCACTAGATTGGATATAAAAATGTAGTTGATTTGATAATCTGGTTTGTATAAGCGCTCAGCAAATGCATAATCGGTGAGTTTTGGTAACCACAACAGAAAACATAAATTTAAACTTAGGTTTATAACTACATTTACAATTTTAATGATAGCGTAGGTCATCGACTTTTCGTTGGCGCGCAACCAGGCAAAGGGTAAAATTACTAAGGCATCTAAAAGTAAAATCCAAATAACAAGTTTAATGTATTCTACTTTTATTTCGGTGATATGCGCAATCTGATTTTGAAAAAGTAACGCCAAACCGAAAAAGGCAAATGAAGATATTCCTAACGATATTGCAGATGTGCCAACAACCTGATCTTTATCTTCCTCTTTATTAAAAAACCTAAAAAAAGCCGTTTCCATACCATAAGCAAGTATGACATTGAAAATAACAAACCAAGCAAAAATAACACTCACCTTACCATACTCTGCAACAGATGTTAACACTCCTGGCGTTGTATACAAGGGTATTAAAATAAAGTTTAGCATTCTTGGTAAAACCGTAGCCAAACCATAAACAAAAGTTTGTTTAAAAAGACGTTGTAAGGTGCTCAATGTATTAAAACTCTAGGAGGCTAAAAATATAGAAATCAAGAGAACTTTAAAAGTAATCTACTATTTATTACTGTTTTCTGGGGGCGCTTGGCGCAAATGGAGTTTCTTTAGCATATAATTTATCGTACTTAAAATATAGAGGCTCCTCGTTAGAGATATAACGGATTACACATTCGTGAGATTCCAGATGAAAAGGATTCACATTCACTGTACTCTTTGCTAAATCATCTTCAATAGTATTGGAATTTTGATTTAAGGTTTTGGGAGTATTAGAAGACTTTAAATATCTAGCTACATAACTATTAATATGATGTGTATCTGGCTCTAATTTCAATTGATAATTTCTGAAATAAATACTATCAAAAGCGATGGTTTTAGGGCGCTCGGATTGAAGCACTACAAAAATATTAAGTCCAGAACCACCGCCAGACACTCCAGATACCCATTGTTGGTAATAAATCTCCTCTATAGCTACGGGCGATTGGTTTTGAAGCTTTTGAGCAGACGAACATTGCGAGAGTACAACCACAAAAAGACAGCACAAAAACCGAGGCATAATATATCTTAAAACAAACATACAATAACGAGATTAGTATTTAAAGATAAGAAAAGGTAAGATAAAAACACTCCTAAAAAAGAAAAGCCCCACAAACGTGGGGCTTTATATAATTTAAACCGTGTAATTATTAATTATTTAAAGCTTCGGCACCACCAACGATTTCTAAAATTTCGTTAGTAATAGCAGCTTGTCTCGCTTTATTATACGTTAATTTTAACTGGTCTCTTAACTCTTTGGCATTATCGGTAGCTTTATGCATAGCCGTCATACGTGCACCATGTTCGCTTGCAAAAGAGTCGCGTATGCCCTTATACAATTGCATTTTTAGCGATTTAGGTATTAATTGCTCGATAATTTCTTCTTTAGAAGGCTCGAAAATATAATCTACATTAGTCGCTTTTTCATCGCTTTCTATTGGTAGAATAGGTAAAAATTGCTCAGCAGTAACTACTTGAGTAGCGGCATTTTTAAACTGATTATACACTACCTCGATTTTATCGAACTCACCTTCTACAAATTGCGTCATTAAGGTTTGAGCTATTTCGGCAACATTTTCGAAAGTTAAATTATCAAATAAGTCAGATTTATTAGCGATTACCTTATTGGTTTTTTTAAAAGCATCGTTCGCTTTTTTACCAACAGCTAAATAGTAAACGTCTTTACCAGCGTATTTTTCGGTACTTAATCTATTAACTTCCTTAATAATATTAGAGTTAAACGCACCACACAAACCTCTGTTAGACGTTACAGCAACTAGTAGCACTTTATTAACGGCTCTTTGCTCTGAAAACTTACTTGCAGACTCTGCATCTAAACTTGCACTTAAACTTTGTAAAAGTTGTGTAAGTTTATCGGAATATGGACGCATTTCAGTAATTGCATCTTGTGCCTTCTTTAACTTTGCAGCAGATACCATTTTCATGGCACTGGTAATCTGCATGGTTGAAGATACCGATGTAATTCTGTTACGTATTTCTTTTAAATTTGCCATAGTTTAGTCATTAGTATTGAGTATTCAGTAGTTAGATATATAATATCTCACTACTCAATACTAAAATCTAGTTATGCTTTATATTTTGCAGATATTTCTTTAGCAGCGTTTGCTAGGGTATCTGTTACCTCATCGGTTAATTTTCCAGCTTTTAAAGTGCTTAAAGCGTCTGCATGTTTCGCTTTTAAGAATTCTAAGAAATCGCGTTCGAACTCCTTAACTTTATCTACAGGAACATCTTTTAATAAGTTTTTAGAACCAGCATAAATAATTGCTACCTGATCTTCTACAGTAAACGGATCGTTTTGAGCTTGCTTTAAGATCTCTACGTTACGCTTTCCTTTTTCGATTACGTTTAAAGTAACAGCATCTAAGTCTGAACCAAATTTCGCAAACGCTTCTAATTCACGGAACTGTGCTTGATCCAATTTTAAAGTACCAGATACTTTTTTCATAGATTTAATCTGAGCGTTACCACCTACACGAGATACCGAAATACCTACGTTAATTGCAGGACGCACACCAGAGTTAAATAAATCACCATCTAAGAAAATCTGTCCGTCTGTAATCGAAATTACGTTTGTTGGAATATATGCCGATACGTCTCCTGCTTGCGTTTCGATAATTGGTAAAGCTGTTAACGAACCACCACCTTTTACAATAGGTTTTAAAGTATCTGGTAAATCGTTCATGTCTTTAGCAATATCATCGTCGTTAATGATTTTTGCAGCACGCTCTAATAAACGAGAGTGTAAGTAGAAAACGTCTCCAGGATACGCTTCACGTCCTGGTGGACGACGTAATAATAAAGACACCTCACGATAAGCTACCGCTTGTTTAGATAAATCGTCATAAATAATTAAAGCAGGACGACCAGTGTCTCTAAAATACTCACCAATTGCAGCACCAGCGAATGGCGCATAAACTTGCATTGGAGCAGGATCTGATGCATTAGCTGCTACAATAACAGTATAAGCTAAAGCGCCTTTTTCTTCTAAAGTTTTAGCAATATTTGCTACTGTAGAGGCTTTTTGACCTACAGCAACATAGATACAGAATACAGGCTGGCCTGCATCGTAAAATTCTTTCTGATTTAAAATGGTATCTATACAAACTGTTGTTTTACCAGTCTGACGGTCACCAATAACCAACTCACGTTGTCCACGACCTACAGGAATCATTGCGTCGATAGACTTAATACCTGTTTGTAATGGCTCGGTTACAGGCTCACGAAAAATAACTCCAGGCGCTTTACGCTCTAAAGGCATTTCGTAAAGTTTACCACCAATAGGGCCTTTACCATCTATTGGGTTACCTAATGTATCAACAACACGGCCAACCATTTCTTCACCTACTTTAATAGATGCGATACGCTCGGTACGTTTTACGGTTGTTCCTTCTTTTACTTTTTGAGAAGGCCCTAATAATACAACCCCTACGTTATCTTCTTCAAGGTTTAATACAATACCTTCAAGACCGTTTCCAAAATCAACTAACTCACCATATTGTGCATTAGTTAATCCGTAAACACGTGCAATACCATCTCCTACAGTTAATACTGTTCCTACTTCATTTAATGAAGCACCTGCTTCAAAACCTTGTAGTTGTTGTTTTAAGATTGCTGTTACTTCAGCTGGTTTTACTTCTGCCATTTTATTTAGTTATAAGCTTTAAACGAAACCGTTGGCTTGTTTAAAAAATTTATAAAATTAATTTAATGTAAATTCTTGTTTTAATTTATTTAGTTTGTTGGCAATACTTGCATCGTACTGTAAATCGCCAACTCGTAAAATGAAGCCTCCTATAATCGTTTCATCAATTACATTTTGAAGAGCTATATCGTTACCTCCTGTTAATTCTTTTATTTTTGATAAAACTTTAGCTTCTAACTCGTTTGTTAAGGCTACTGCAGTAGTTACTGTTGCTACTTTTGTGCCTTTTAACTCGTCGTATAATTGATTGTATTTGTTAGCAACGTGCTCTAAAATCGATAGTCTTTTATTTTCTGCCAACACATCGATTAGATTTACACTTACACTGTTTAGTGCATTAAAAACAGATAATACAGCCGATTTTTTAACTGCTAAACTAATTACAGGACTTTCAAGCATTTCGCTTAAGTCTTTACTTTCTGCAATAATATTAGCAATTAAGGCCATATCCTGATGCACTGCTTCTGCAGTGTTTTGGCTATTAGCTAACTCTAATACTGCCTTTGCGTAACGTATTGCTGCTCTTGTTCCTGACATTATACTTTTAATTTAAAGTGGCTTCGCCTATTAAAGCGTCTACCAATTGTAATTGTTTATCTTTACTAGATAATTCTTCGCGTACTACTTTTTCTGCTATTTCTATAGATAGTCCTGCTACGTGATTTTTTAATTCTGCCATAGCAGATTTCTTTTCGCTCTCTATAGTTGCCTTAGCTTGTGCAATAATAGTGTTTGCTTGATTTTCTGCTTCAGATTTAGCATCCTCTATCATTTTGTCTTTCATCTCGCGAGCCTCTTTAAGCATTGTTTCGCGTTCTGCTCTAGCTTCGTTTAATAATTTCTTATTATCGGCTTGCAGGTTTTCCATTTCTAAACGTGCTTTTTCTGCCGATTCTATAGCATCTTTAATACCATCTTCACGGGTTTGCAAAGCATCTAAAATAGGTTTCCATGCAAATTTTCCTAATAATACAATTAAGATTAATAAGATGATGGCTTGCATAAAAAACAATCCTGGCGAAAAATCATTTAATAACTGATCCATATGTAACTATATAATAAGTGTTATTTTTGTTTTGTTTAATTTTTTAAAAACAGCTTCTGCAACCAACCGTTGCAGAATACTGTTCTTGCTTTGTTTTTTTAGGAATTATTTTCCTAAGATTAACGCACCGAAAGCTAAACCTTCTAATAAAGCTCCGATGATAATCATTGCTGTTTGGATTTTTCCAGCAGCTTCTGGCTGACGAGCGATAGCTTCCATAGCGCTACCACCAATTTTACCTAAACCTAATCCAGCTCCGATTACGATTAATCCTGCTCCAATTAAATTGTACATACTAATTGATTTTAAATATTAATTAAACAAATTCTTATTAATGATGGTCGTGTTCTTCAACAGCCATTCCTATAAATAACGATGATAACATCGTAAAAATAAACGCTTGTAAAAAGGCTACCAATACTTCGATAACCGTAATAAATAATGCTAACACTAAAGACACTCCAGTAGATGCTACTGGACCAAAAGCTTCTTTCATTAAAATCACCAAGGCAATTAAACTCATTACCACAAAGTGTCCTGCCGTCATGTTTGCAAATAAACGAACAAGTAACGAGAACGGTTTAATTAACACAAAACCAATTAACTCAATTACTGCCAAAATAGGACGCAGGATGTATGGCACACCAGGCATCCATAAAGTATGTGCCCAGAAGTCTTTACTACCGCTAAACAAATAAATAACCATAGTAAAAATAGCTAAACAGGCCGTTACTGCAATTTGTCCTGTTACGTTAAACCCTAGTGGGGTTAAACCTAATAAATTTAAAATCCAGATAAAGAAAAACACGGTTAACAAGAACCCCATAAACTTTCTGTATTTTTTCTCTCCAATATTTGGACGTGCAATTTCGTCGCGCACATAAATTACCAATGGCTCTAAAGCACGACCAACTCCTGTTGGAATCGCTCCTTTTTTATAGCCTTTAGCTAAAGCTCCAAATCCAAAAATCATTAACAGACCAGCTACTAACATCCCCACTACACTTTTAGTAATAGAGAAATCTAAAACTTTATGAGCGTTTGTAGCGTGATGATGATCATCAAAAGCCACAGTTTCTGCGCCTGCATTTAATTCGTATATTTTACCGTGAATTTTTGTTAGGTTTACATCACCTTTTTCAACAATAACATGACCAGCATCGTCGTGATGAAATTCTGAAGACATAAATGTTTTTAATCCGCCGCTAGTCCAAACAATTACCGGTAACGGAAACCCGTAATGCACACCTGTTTCGTTATTGGTGTATAAGTGAAAGTCGTGCGAATCTTTTAAGTGGTGCGCAATATATGCTTTAATTTCTTCGGGAGTATCTATCTTATTCCCTTTCTCATGTGTTTCGCCTTCATGCTGTCCTCCATTTGCAAAGGTTAAAACCGAGGTCATGAATAAAACTAAAACTGCAATAAACTTGATAGGTTTTTGTGCTACCATCATATTTTTCTAAGTAATGAAATTACGCTCTCTAAAATTTTGTGCAAATGTACACAATAATTTAAAAACCCAAACCCTTTTTTTACTTAGTTTTAATTCTGTTGAAGATTTTACAATTTAGCCTACAATAATCTTTAACTATTTGTTGTTAAGCAACTTTGCAACGCCTATAGCTTCGACCAATAAAAACAAGAATAAAGGTACAACTAGGCCAAAACGCTCTGCTACCGATAAGGCTTCTTTCTCTAATACCGAATTTTTAAAAATCAGTACAAAGATTCCAATTTTTATAAGCATTAAAAACAAATAGGCATAACCTGCTTGGGTAGGTAAAAAAGTAGACATAGCCTCCATGCTGGCATAAACTATAGTGGTTGCTATAAAATGAAAAAGATACACTTGCCATAATTTATAAGCCATAGTTTCTGGCACAAAATAGCTATGAATGCTTAATGCCAAAACAAAAAGTAAAGCTATGCAAAGTGTAAAAATTAGTAGTCTTTTAATCATCTGAACCCTTGTTGGTAATATTCAATACTTGCCTAATAACAGAATACATGGCCATAAAAACAGCTAGTAATGTTACTATTTTATAATATAACTGGTTTGTGTTTCCGAATTTCTGATCTAGCCATGCCCCTAACAGACTTCCCAAATAAATGGTCAGTCCCATTTGGAGCGCTATAGAAGTAAACCTAACGTACTTATTAAGCGGTTTTTTCGGCTTTTCTTTCATTGGCAATAGATTTTACAGCACTCTTCATAACACAAGTTACATCGAAGGTTGCTCCTGGCTCTACAGCGAGTTTACCAACAACGACATCGCCTTCAATATGTGCAGACGCCTTTAAAGTTAAGGTTCCCGACAATTGAAGTTTACCAGAAAAACGCCCTTCAAAATAAGCATCTGTGCCTTCTAAAGTTCCTTTTATAAGTCCAGTTTTTCCTACCACGACTTTACCTGGTGTTTTTAAATTACCTTCTATGGTACCATCAATTCTAAAACCGCCTTCACTGGTAACATCGCCAACAAAGGTTGTTCCTTGTGCAATTAAATTTTGGTTTTGTGTAGATTCTAAAGCGTTATGCTTGTCTTTTTTACTTTCGTTGAACATGATATAGGTTATTTGGGGTTATTTTGATAGATTTAAATACGACTCTAAATTTTTATGTATTTGAACCGTTTGATAATTCTGAGACGAAATTACAAAATACGGTTTAGTTATTCTATTTTTATCGTTCTTTTTAAATAAGTCTTTAAAGCCTTCGGCAACCACTAAATTAGTGAAACCGTGAACGATAACAAAAGTTATTTTAGGCGTATACACATCTTTAGATGTTTTAAGATCGTAATAATGCTCTATCTTTTTTAGCTGTGTTTGTAATTGCTCTACGAAGGCATCAATATCTTTATCGCTAGCATCTTCAAACTGATACACCACCTTAAAACTAGTCCCTAAGTCATCTTCTAAAAACTCAGTAAACTCTAAACTAGGAATTACATTTCGCGTTAATTCTTCGGCCCTTTGCCCCTCTGGAAGATTGGCATAGGTTAAGGCTACATCGTTTACCGCTTTAGCATAAGCTTCGTAACCATAAAGACGACCTATAGCTGTTGCTTTTAACAAATCGAACTTAGCGACTATATTATCGCCTTCAAAATTACGCATCTGGTCATCGCATAACCGTATAACCTCCTGATAGTTTTGAGCTTCAAATTTTGCATACACCGATTTGTACACAGCTTCTGGACTATTTAAATCTGCCGCAACTGCTGCATCTGGATTGCGTAAAATTTCTGCATAACGCGACTCTGGGTAATTGGTAATAATGTCGTTTTTAACAATATTGGCTTCGCCTGTTTGACCTAGCAGCTCGTAATCTTTATACAAATTGTATTTTGCAGGCACTATAAGACGCTCTTCTGGGTTATTGCTAAGCAACGTATTTAACTTCGTTTTAGAACGGTTATAATCGCTAAATTTCTCTTTATATATTACACCTAATTGATAATAAGCGTAGTTGCGCTCTTTTGCGATACTATCTATAACTTGTGTTTCGGAAGGAATTTGATCGATATAAAATTGCGGCTGATAAATGTCGGCATCTAAATCTAAAGCTGCAACTCCTGTACCTGTAATAGCGGTATTGGCAACAGGGGCATTCATATTAGACCAGCGCCAGTTATCTTCATTTTTTCTGTTACCCCAAATTTTTCTAAACTCGTTTTTACCATACGAAGCGGCTGTCGAATTGTAAAAATAAAAAGCAGATGCATTTTTAGCATCACTTCTATTTTGAAACGCACTATTTTGGGTATTCACATTAAAACCGTTATTAGAACTCAGCATTTCTTTTGTTCTAGCTTCTTCTTCTAAACGCGCCTGCTCTGCTTCGGCTTTAACTTTTAATGCACCTGTGTATTCTTCAAAATACATTAAACGCTCTTCATCGTTCATGGCTACTAAATTCAGAATACTATCGTTTACAGTTGCAATATCTTCATACAAAATAACATCTACTAGATTATCGCGTTCGCGTTTTATAGTGCGATAAGGTTTAGAATTTAACTCTAAGTTTGTTAAGGTACTGTCGTAATAGGCACCAGCGGTTTTATACTCGGCTGCATCAAAATAATAATCGCCTAGTACATTGTAGTTTCTCGCATTCAATTCCTTGTCATCTCTTCTAGACTGAAGCGAAAGATTGTAATACGCCAGCCCTAAAGAATCCATATTATTAGTTAAATAATATTCGCCAATTTGGTGGTAAATACGAGCTAAATACGGACGGTTTTCGCGATTCTTTTCTAAATCGTGTAACGTTTCGGCAAAGAGTAATTTGTCTCCGTTTTCGTAATCGAAATTTTCGGCTTTTTCTACATACGCGCCAATGTAATAAGGTCTTGGTATTTTACGATGCATTTCGATAACCCGATCGAAGGTTAAATTGGCACTGTCTTTTTCACCTAAAGCGTTATACAATTGTCCTTTTATAAATAAATAACGCCCGCGCTCGTTATTCTTTTGTGTGGCGTTAGCAGCAATTTCTAATTGAGTTATTGCGCTGTCTAAAGATTTAGTATTAACATAGGCTTGAGCCAGAGTAGAAGTCGCATCGGCGAGTTCTTGATCTTCGAGATTTTCTAATCGCAACAAACGTTTTAAGTTTTTTATGGCCAGCTCGTTATTATCTAAACGCATATTTGTTTTTTCACGCCACACCCGAGCTTCGTTTATTTTATCGCTTAAGGCATACTTGTAAAGTATATAATTAAACGCTTCTAAGGCCGGAATAAATCTTTGATCGAAATAACGGGCTTGCCCCAACAGCAAATAAGCTTCATCTATTTGTGGATTTTTTTCTTTGCCATCTATATTCATAGAGTGCTTTTGGATGGCTTTTACGGCCTTTTCCTCGGCACGGGAAAAGCTTTCGTTTTTAGATTCGCCAGGAAGTATTAAATCATCTGAAACCTCTAGGCGCTCTACAGGTAAAATGTGCCAAAAATTATCTTTATACCCATCGTTAAGACTGGAACGGCCTTCTTCTAAAGCAATGTAGCCATTATAAAGTGTATTGTATTCTGTGGCCATTGCATGAAAATTTCTACTTATAAATTTGTCCTTTTTTCTAGAACAATTTACAAGCACTAGGGCAGAAATAAATGCAATAAAAATAACCTTAAAAGATGTTTTCAACGTTGGTATATTTAATCAAATAAATAACTATAAACTCTTGCTATTATTATGCAAAGGCGTAAAAATAAGCATCTTTTTCGATTAACCTAAAAAAATAGAATGACTTTTAAACTGCCGAAGCCCGCGAAAAATAGGCTTCTAACTCTTTAAGTGTTTCTTGGCTAGTGACAATGTCGTTTATAACCTCGCCTTTTTCTAGCACAACAATACGTTCGCAAACATCGGTAACATGCATTAAATCGTGACTAGAAACTAAAACGGTAATGCCTTTTTGCTGTGCCAATTCTTTAATGATGCTTTTTAATTGTATTTGCGTACTAGGATCGAGGTTTGCGAAAGGTTCGTCTAAAATAATGACCTCTGGATGGCCAATAAGCGCAGCAACTATACCTGCTTTTTTTTGGTTTCCTTTACTTAAATCTCTTAAATATTTTTTCTGATTTAAAATCTCGCCATGAAAAAAATCTTCAAACTGGGCTACTAAAGCATCGACATCGGCTTTAGACTGGTTGCGCAACTCGCCAATAAAATAAAAGTATTCTTCGGCAGTTAAATAACCTATTAAAAAACTTTCGTCTATAAATGCCGAAGTATGAGGTTTCCAAGCCTCGCTGGTGTGTACAGCTATATTGTTATTTTCGATACTACCTGTTGTGGGCTGTATTAAATCCAGCAACAAACTAAAATACGTGGTTTTTCCTGCGCCATTATTACCTACAAGACCAAAGCTCTGCCCTTTTGGAATTTCTAGATGCGGAATATTTAATACTGTAGTGCCATTGTAGGTTTTGGTAAGCTGTGTAGTAATAATCATAATTAAAATAGGTTTAAATTATTGTTTCTCGGCAAAAGCCTTAATGGTTTTATATTTTCCTTTTTGATATACTTTTTCGAGTTGATTAATAAAAAACGACTTGAAAATTATTCCTAAAACTCCACTTAACCCCAGTGCCAAGATGCCTATTTCGAAATTAAAAATCTTATAAGGAATGTAGAAAATTAACATAGGAAGCAAAAATTTAGGAAGCGAGATAAGCATTTGGGTTATATTGAAGCTCTGCATATTACTAAAAGCCTTAGCTTTCACATTCAGTTCTACTGGCACTCGATTTAAAGCTCCTCCAAACAAAGTAATAACAGAATTTAGCCCAATATTAAACAAAGCTCCAGCAGCTACCATACCATAGGTTTTCCAACCAAAATACAAATACGGCGTGCTTAAAATAAACGAAATCACCACTACAATAGCCAGCAAATACCATTTAGACTCCAAATAGGTTCGGTACTTAATATTTTGGCTCATAAGCAGCTTGTAATATTCGCTGTCCCAAGACGGAATAAATTGGCCAAAAGAAATTAAAAACCCACCAGTAATAAACATAGAAGCAAAAGCCAAAATTACTGGCATTTCCTGATATCTTTCATTACCAAAGAAAATAATACCATAAAACAAAAACATTACCGATACCATAAGCACTTGCTTGGCTCTGGCATTACGAAGAATTAATTTAATATCGTTTTTTATAAAAGGTGCTATTGCTCCAAACCTATCTAACCAGGATAAATCGGTAGAACGAGCAGCTTTAATTTTTTTAGAAACGGCATCGTCTAAATAAAACCCTGAACGTACCTGCTTATAATTTAACACATACAACAACACACAACTTAACATGGGTAACAAAACCAATATAGAGTGGTTGTATAATGCATAAAACAATTTACCAATGGGTACAGAAATTTTAAACACATTAAAAAATTCTAAGCCCCCCAATATTGCCAATACACCCAGAACCACATAAAAAATAACGTCATTTTTATTAACTAAAAAGTTGATAAAATTCACGGTAAGTGTTATAAAAAACAAACTCGTAAGCCAAAACAATACGTGTGCGCTAGAGTAGCCATTTGCCATTAATACAATACCAAACGGTACAAAGGCAAGCAAAGGCAAAATATTGAAAAACGAAAACACTGTTTTACCTAATAAAAAATGAATAACAACAGGTCTTTTAACAGGTAAAACCATAAAGGGTTTAACATTAACCACTGGTAATTGCTGCATAAAAAACCGAAAAACCAAATCGAAAAGAAACCAAAACACCAAATAGCCGCAAACAACTTGCAGCGGATCGGATTCCGGCATACTCTTTTTAATAATATAAAATACACCCACACCTAAGCCCACAGCAATTGCTGAAAAATACAGCACGAATAATGCTAGAATAATTTTTATAAAAATCCCTTTTTTAAAATACGACGATCTTAAAAATTGCTTCCATTCTAGAGTTAAAAAGTGTTTTATCATGCTAATTGGCTGTTACTAACTAATAATAAGTAATATTAACACACTTTTTGTTACAATCAAAAGTCTTTTCAAAAGGATGTTTCTTACTTTTGCAAAAAATATTAAGAATGGCATTTCATAAACTTGCAATACAAAACATACATAAAGAAACAGCCGCTGCAGTAACCATTACTTTTAATGTGCCCGCAGCACTACAATCTACTTTCAGCTTTACCGCCGGACAGTACATTACTTTAAAAACACAAATTAACGGGCAGGAAGTACGTCGCGATTATTCGCTTTGCACCTCTCCTACAAGCAAAACGTTAAAAGTAGCTGTTAAAGCCGTAGAAGATGGTTTGTTTTCGCAATACGCCAACACCACACTTAAAGTTGGAGACATTATAGAAGTAGCCGAACCGAATGGTAGATTTACATTTATCCCCGACACTAACAAAAAACGTGTTATCGCTGCTTTTGCCGCAGGAAGTGGTATTACCCCAATTATGAGTATAGCAAAAACGGTTTTAGAAGAAGAACCGCAGAGCGAGTTTATATTAATTTACGGCAATAAAACCCCAAAAGACACCATATTTTTTAACGAATTGGTAGAACTTCATCAACAATATAGCGATCGTTTTGCACTGCAATTTATTTTTAGTCAGGCAGAAGAAGCCAATGCACTTTTTGGTAGAATTGAAAAAAGCACTGTTAATTTCCTTCTAAAAAACACCTACAAACACAAAAAAATAGACACCTTCTATTTGTGCGGGCCAGAAGGCATGATTACAACAACAAGCGATGTTTTAAAAGATTTTGGTGTTGACGAAAAAGATATTTTATTTGAATTGTTTACAACGCCTGTAAGCAACGATGCGCCAACTGAAGCTCCTGTTGCCAACGACGGCTCTACAAACATAAAAATTATCGTAGACGACGAAGAAACCGAATTCGTTATGTCTCAAAAACAATCTATTTTAGATGCCGCCATTGCAAAAAAAGTAGATGCTCCCTATTCTTGCCAAGGTGGTATTTGCAGCAGTTGTATAGCCAGAGTTACCGAAGGTGCTGCAACCATGAGACAAAACAATATTTTAACCGATAGCGAACTTGCCGAAGGTTTAATTTTAACCTGCCAAGCACACCCTACCACGCCAACCATAGTGGTAGACTACGACGATGTTTAAAAAGCAACGATTTTAATCGCTTTGCTATAAAATAAAAAATCCGTTATTTCTAATCTTGAATAACGGATTTTATTTTTTCTATTATTATTTCTGGAACAATGCTACCTGCAGCATTTTCATAACCATCAGGAAAAGTGTTTCCGTAAATAGACGTTGGTATTTTAGGATATTGCTCCCTATTGGCGGTTAAAGCATAAGTGTCTGGCTGATGAAATGGTGCAAACCCAGCATACGGATGTGTAACACCCCAAATGGTTATAACTTTTTTGCCCAACATAGCCGCCATGTGCCCATTACCAGAATCCATAGATACCATCACATCTAAATTAGAAATAACATCTAATTCTTCATCTAAATTTAATTGTCCTGCTAGATTTACAACGTTACTAAAAGCATTCTGAATTTGGTTTAATACCTCAATCTCCTTAGCACCTCCTCCAAACAGAAAAATTTTATAAGTTTTAGACAATTCTGCGATAACGCTTTTCATACTCTCTAACGGATACATTTTAGCTTCATGAGCTGCAAAAGGCGCAATACCAATCCATTTACTTTGGTGATCGCCTGTTAGGTTTTGTAATTTCTCCGATAAATTTACTGGTTTAGGAAACTCTGGATTAGATAAACTAACAGGAAACCCCAATGCAGTAAATACATCGGTATAGCGTTGGTGTGTTGTTTTTAGAGGTTCGAATATCTCGCCGCTAACCAACGCTTTTTTAGCTTTTCTTCCTTTATCAATTTGTTTAAAAGGGATTCCTAAAAAAAAGGCTTTTAAAATATTTGTACGCAATACATTATGAATGTCGGCAACAGCATCTATACGTTTTTCTTTTAAAACTTTAGATAGTTTATATAGCCCAAAAACACCTTTGTGCTCCTTTTTTAAATCGGCACCAAACACTTCAACCCGATCTAAATCTCTAAAAAACGGTTTAAAAAACGGCCGTGTTAATACAGTTACTTTTAGTCGCGGATATTGCGTTGTTAATGCCCGTAACACTGGTACAGACATAGCAACGTCTCCCATAGCAGAGAGACGCATTACTAATATATGTTCTGGACTTTCGGGCATTTAATTTTAAATGCTTATTATTTTTGAGAACGTAAAACAGGGTTCAACTCGTCGTCATTGTACATTTTCATTTGCTTATACACTTTCATGTATTTATCGCCAGCTTCAATATCGTTTAATAAGGTATCAATAGCTGTACTCAAATCTACACGCTGCTCTAACAAAATATCTAATTTAGCCTGACAAGCATTTCTATGGGCTTCGGAAGCATCTTCGCGAGTTGCTTCTTCTTCCATATGATAAATTTTTAACGCTAAAATGGATAAGCGATCTACACCCCAAGCTGGACTTTCGGTATTTATAGTAGCATCTGCTTTTGGAGTAACCTCTTTATACTTATTCAAAAAATAACTATCGATATACTCTACCATATCTGTTCTATCTTGGTTAGAGGCATCTATTTGTCGTTTTAACTTTAAAGCCGCCACAGGGTCAATCTGCGGATCGCGAATAATATCTTCGTAATGCCACTGCACTGTATCTATCCAACATTTTCTGTATAATAAATGTGCTAATAAATCGCTGGTTTCGCTATACGGATTTTTAAATTCCTGATCTACCGTATTTTTAATATGGTACGCTGTAATGACCTCCTGAAAAATAGCGTTTGCTTTAGTTGTAAACATGATTTTTATTTTAAAGTGCAAATATACTTCTAATTAATTAACTTTACCAGACACCATAAAAGACTGTTATGTACATTCATAATTTATCTAAAAAAAATTCTATAATAAACGTTTACATTTCGGAATTAAGAGATGTTGCTATTCAAACCAACAGAATGCGATTTAGACGAAATATAGAACGCATAGGCGAAATTTTAGCCTACGAATTAAGTCAGTCTCTATCCTACACCGCTACAACCATAAAAACACCTTTAGGGCAATCTGAAACCAAACTTCCAGACAACAACATTGTGCTTTGTTCTATTTTAAGAGCAGGAATCCCTTTACATAACGGCTTATTAAATTATTTTGATATGGCCGATAATGCCTTCATTTCGGCGTATCGTCATCATGTAAATGATGCTTTTGAAATTAAAGTAGAATATTTGGCGTGCCCTTCTCTAGAAAACAAAACGCTTATTTTGGCAGATCCCATGCTGGCCACAGGACAATCTATGCGAGCGACTTTTGAAGCTTTAAAACCTTATGGCACACCTAAAGCCATACATTTAGTAAGTGTTATAGGTGCTGTTGAAGGCGTTAACTATATTAAGAATCATTTTGGTTCCGACGTTCATTTATGGATCGCGACAATAGACGAAACGTTAAACACTAAAGGCTATATAGTACCTGGCTTAGGCGATGCTGGGGATCTTTGTTTTGGCGAAAAATTACAACAGTAACAAACCAAACGGCACTACAATTAAAACGGCCAAAAACAGCTCTTTAAACCATTTGTCTTGAATAATTTCTAAATAATTGGTCATAATAATAGCCAAAGGCGCAAACAAAAATAAAAACTCTCCGCCTTCCTTTTTAGGAGATACAATCATAATACTAAAGGCAATTAACACCGCAATTAAAATAACTTTATAACCCGGTTTAAAATTTTTCTGTTTAGACTGTATACTTCGAATGTAAAATACCGAAGACCAAATACCAAACGAAATTAAAAGCGTAACTCCCGCAACATATTGCAAGGAATTGTAGGTATTAAAATCGAAACTGGTTGAAATTACCACATTAAAGGCAGAAACAAAATCGTTATACATCAATACAGAATAACAAACAGCTAAAATATATACCGTTGCCACGCCAATAAAAGGAATAAGCCATTCTTTTATAGTATTGATTGAATTAAATAAGAGCGCAGCAAAAATTAAAATAAGAAACAAGATAGACCAAAAGTAAAACAACGACGCTATAGCAATCCAAAAAGCAGCATCGAACACCTTCTTTTTTATGTCTTTATGCGAGCGTAAGCTTAAAATACGTCGCAATGCCAGTAACACAAAAAAATTAGAAAACACAATGTTTTCGCTAAGCATGGTTTGCGGAATAGCTACCAAAAACAATGCATACAACAAAATTTCGTAGCTGCTTTTATGCGTAAGTTTATTTTTACTAACAAAAAAATCGAGTACTAAAATAGAGCTAAAACACGCGCAAAACACAATAATTTGCTTAACAATCTGACTCGTTAAGACTGGTAGGTTTCCATATTTAACATGAGCCACAAAAAAAGTAAGCAGTGTAATTATAAAAACAAGTAAAAAGTTTATTGGTTTAGATTTACTAAAAATGCTTGTAATCATTAACTCTTTTTGTATTTTTGCTACGTAAATATACTACACTATGAAAGATTTCTTTTATGCAATACAGGATTTATTTGTAAATGTATTGTTTGCCCCTTTAGACGCTTTAAGAGCCTTAGAGCTTAAAAACTGGTTTGCAGCCAACACCTTTTCTTGGATTTTTATCCTTATTGGTTTTGTTGCTTTTGTTTACTGGATGCTTCAGTTAAAAAAATATAACGATAACGACGAGGAAGACAAAAGTGTGTCGGCACACTCTTATCTATAAATCGAAACCGATATCTTTACGATAATACATCTTATCAAAATGTAGTTTTTCTATATTTTGATAAGATTTTTTTATGGCCTCTTGGTACGTTTCGCCATACGATGTCATCGCTAAAACACGCCCGCCTGTAGTTACTACCTTTCCATCTTTTAAATCTGCTCCTGCATGAAACGGAATAGAACCTTCAACAGCATCTAAACCTGTAATTTCTTTACCTTTCTCGTAAGCCTCTGGATACCCGCCAGAAACTGTCATTACAGTGGTTGCAGCACGTTGGTCAATTTCTAAATCAATTTGATCTAAAGTACCATTGGCTACAGCTTGTAACAACTCCACCATATCATTTTTAAGTCTTGGTAAAACAACTTCGGTTTCTGGATCGCCCATTCTTACGTTATATTCAATAACTAACGGATCGTCTCCTACTTTTATCAAACCAATAAATACGAACCCTTTGTAAGGTAAATTATCTTTTTGTAGACCTTCGATTGTTGGTTTTACAATTCGTGTTTCAATCTTTTCTAAAAATTCATCGGTAGCAAATGGCACTGGAGACACTGCTCCCATACCACCGGTATTTAAACCTGTATCGCCTTCGCCAATACGTTTATAATCTTTAGCTGTTGGTAAAATTTTATAGTTTTTACCATCGGTTAGCACAAAACAACTTAATTCTATACCGTCTAAAAACTCTTCAATAACTACTTTGGTACTAGCTGCGCCAAATTTAGAATCGACTAACATGGCTTTTAATTCAGCTTTAGCTTCTTCTAAATCATTTAAAATCAATACGCCTTTTCCTGCGGCCAAACCATCGGCTTTTAAAACATATGGTGGATTTAAAGTTTCTAAAAACGCATAACCTGCTTCAACATTGGTTTTATCGAAACTTTGATACGCTGCAGTAGGAATATCATGTCTGAAAAGGAATTCCTTAGCAAATTCTTTACTTCCTTCTAGCTCTGCCGCCGCCTTTTCCGGACCAATTACAGATACATGTTTTAAGGCTTCATCGTTCAGGAAGAAATCGTGAACACCTTGCACTAACGGGTCTTCTGGGCCCACAACCACCATATCGATATGTTGTTCTAAAACTAAGGTTTTTATTGCTTCAAAATCAGTAACACCTATAGCTACATTTTCTGCTATAGCGGCAGTTCCAGAATTTCCTGGCGCTACAAAAAGTTTGTTACATAATGGACTTTGAGAAATTTTCCAGGCAAAAGTATGCTCTCTTCCGCCAGAACCTAGAATTAAAATTGTCATGGTATACGATAAATTGTTTAGCGCAAAAATAAAACTAATGACACGATTTCACGAATATTTTTTATTTACTTTACAAAAAAATACTTTTTTAGTTTGAAACCATTCGACCTTACTTTAAAACTTAACGGCTTTCCGCTTACTGAAGCCAAACAGATTTTAAAAACCATTCAGACTAAAGACGAAACCGAATATGCATCGTATTTACAAAAGCAACGGCTTTTTATTTTAAACTACCACCTGAAGCACAATAATTTTTATAAAACTTTTGGGCAGAATATTGATAGTAATAATTGGAATTCTGTTCCGGTAATGACCAAAAGCCATTTACAACAACCGTTAAAACAACGGCTATCGGACGGATTTACACCCAAAAACGTTTACGTTAATAAAACATCTGGATCGTCTGGCGACCCGTTTATTTTTGCCAAGGATAAATTTTGCCACGCCCTAACTTGGGCCGAAATTCAAGATCGATTTGGCTGGTATAGCATCGACTTTAACAGCTCGTTACAGGCTCGGTTTTACGGCATACCGCTAGACACAGTAGGCTATTATAAAGAACGCTTAAAAGACAAGCTAACCAAGCGTTATCGGTTTTCTATTTTTAATTTAAGCGATAGTGCTTTACAAACCTGTTTAGAGCAATTTAAAGCAAAACCCTTCGATTATATTAACGGCTACACCAGTGCTATTGTACAATTGGCTAAATATTTACAACAGAAGCAGATTGTGTTAAAATCTATTTGTCCCACTTTAAAATGCTGCGTGGTAACTTCCGAAATGCTTTTTCCAGACGATAAAATACTTCTAGAACATGCTTTTGGTGTGCCTGTGATTAACGAATATGGTGCTTCAGAATTAGACTTAATTGCTTTTCAGAATCCTAAAGATATCTGGCAGGTTAATAGTGATACATTGTTTGTTGAAATTTTAGACGAACACAACACCCCTGTACCCAACGGACAAGAAGGACGAGTGGTTATTACCTCGCTTTACAATAAAGCACATCCGTTTATACGCTACGATCTTGGCGATATTGGAATGCTATCTAAAACGAGTACCTTACAATATCCTGTTTTAGAAAAGCTTATTGGAAGAACTAACGATATTGCCATTTTACCAAGCGGAAAAAAAGCAGCTGGCTTGACATTTTATTATATCACCAAAGCCATTATTGAAGATGATGGTAATGTAAAAGAGTTTGTAATTACCCAAAATAGCACAGCGACATTTACTATTGACTATGTCGCTAAAACCTTAATTTCTGAACACAAAAAGGAACAGATTCAAGCAGAAATAAAGCGTTATCTAGAAAATGGACTAACCATACACTTTAACAAACACAACGTGTTACAACGCTCTAAAAGTGGTAAATTGAAGCAGTTTTCCTCATCTTTAAATAAAAACAAATGAACATTACCATAGTTGCTGGCGCACGACCTAATTTTATGAAAATAGCTCCAATTCTTGAGGCTATAAAACAAAAACAAACCCAAGGTTTTAATATAAATTTTAGGTTAGTTCACACTGGACAACACTACGATAAAAACTTAAGCGGAACATTTTTTGAAGAATTAAACATTCCGTTACCAGACACTAATCTTGAGGTAAAAAGCGGTACACAAGCACAACAAACAGCAGGCATCATGATTGGTTTTGAAAAAGAACTTGCAGAAAACCCATGTGATTTAGTATTGGTTGTTGGTGATGTAACCTCAACCATGGCCTGCACTATTGTAGCAAAAAAAGCAGGTATTAATGTGGCCCATGTTGAAGCAGGGATTCGCTCGGGTGATTTGCGTATGCCTGAAGAAATAAATAGAATTGTAACGGATAGTTTGACAGATTTTTTTTTTACAACCTCAAAAAAGGCTAATGAAAACCTGCTAAAGTTAGGTGTAAAACCTGAACAAATTTTCTTTGCGGGCAACGTCATGATTGACACATTACGAAAAAATGAACCACGACTAAAACAACCCGACATTTGGCAAACTTTAAATCTAAAACCAAAACAATATTTAGTAATTACGTTACATCGCCCTAGTAATGTTGATGAAGAACAACAACTCAAATCTTTAATAACACAAATTGTAGCCTTAGGTAAAGATTTTTCCATTATTTTTCCTGTGCATCCGCGCACAAAAAAACTATTAGAAGGCTTAGATTTAAATTTTGAAAATTTGCATTACACCAATCCGTTAGGCTATTTAGAATTTAATTATCTGGTAAAACATGCGCTTGGTGTTCTCACAGATTCTGGAGGCATTACCGAAGAAACCACTGTTATGAATGTGCCATGCATTACACTTCGCGAAAACACAGAGCGCCCAGAAACGTGTGACATTGGCACCAATGTTTTAGTTGGAAGTGATCGTAATAAAATTGAGTCTGCATTTAAAAACTTACTTGATAATAACTGGAAGCAAGGTGAAATTCCTGAGTTATGGGACGGACATGCAGCAGAAAGAATTGTTAATCATCTTATTGAAATATACAAGTTATAGTGAATGACATTTTAATAATAACCAACTATTTTCCACCTGAAAAAGGTGCTGCATCAAACCGTATTTTTCATTTAGCCGAAGGATTACAAAAACAAAACTATACGGTTTCAGTAATAACACCATTACCTAATTACCCTAAAGGCGAAATTTTTGATGATTATAAAGGTGTTTTTAAAAACACCTCGGTAGAAAATAATATTACCATACATCGGTTATGGATTTACGCTAGCAATTCTAAAAACAAACTAAAACGCTTAATAGCTATGCTTTCATATAGTTTTAGTTTAACTTGGTTTTTTATGTGGAATAAGCTTCCTAATAAGGTTATTGTACAATCTCCGCCGCTTCTAGTCGCTTTTACTTGTATGTTTTTTATACGAAATAAGAATCGTAAACTTTTTTTAAATGTTAGTGATTTGTGGCCAATTGCAGGCTTGGAATTGGGCGCTTTTAAAAAGAACTTTAGTTACAAACTTTTAGAGCGCATTGAACGTTTCAATTATAAAAAAGCAGATTTAGTTTTAGGTCAAAGTGAAGAGATTTTGGCACATATAACATCTATTTTCCCAGAAAAAAACACCTTTTTATATAGAAATTTTCCAGATTTTGACCCGCCAAAACTTGTAGAAAAACCTACAAACCATGAAAAAATAAAAATGGTTTATGCTGGTTTGCTAGGCATTGCTCAAGGTATTTACAAACTTTGTACAGAATTAGACTATAGCAACATACAGTTTCATATTTATGGCGCTGGTGCCGAGAAAGAAAGTATTGAAAACTTGATTGCTACAAATCCTGAACTAGATATTGTTTATCATGGTGAAATTGCCCGTTCAGAACTTCACCAAGCACTCTTACAATACGATTTAACAATAATTCCGCTATTAAATAGAATTTATGGCTCCGTGCCTTCAAAAATATTTGAATATGGCAAACTGGGGCTCCCTATGCTTTATTTTGGAGGTGGTGAAGGTGAAACAATAATTGAAAACTATAAATTAGGTTGGGTAGTTCCTTCATCAGATTATAAAGCGTTAAATCTTCAGCTTTCAAAAATTGATAATACAGAATTAAATCATCGTTTTAAAAACCAGATACAAAAAACTGCCTTAAAAAACTTTGATTTTGAAAAACAACTAAACCAATTAACAAAGAAACTTTAATATGCCTTTTCTTCGCCCCTTATAGCGTTTAAAATGGTTTGAAAAATAATCTTTAAATCAAGTAAAATAGACCAGTTTTCTATATAAAAAATATCGTATTTAACGCGATTAATAATGTCTTTATCGGTTTCGACTTCTCCTCTAAATCCGCTTATTTGTGCTAAACCCGTAATACCCGGTTTAACAAAATGACGCACCATAAATTTATCTATACGTTTAGCATACATATTGGTGTGGCTAACCATGTGCGGCCTTGGCCCAACCACAGACATGTCTCCAAACAAAACATTGTAAAACTGTGGTAATTCATCGATACTGGTTTTTCTTATAAATTTGCCAATTTTTGTAACCCGCTCGTCTCCTCTTGTGGCTTGATGTAAATGTGCATCATCGTTAGGTGTCATTGAACGGAATTTATAACAATCGAATTCTTGATAATTGAAACCATTTCTGGATTGTTTAAAAAACACTGGCCCTTTAGACTCTAATTTTATTAAAATAGCCAAAATTGGTGTAAGCCAAGATAAGATAAAAACAATAATACAGACAGCAAAAACAATATCGAATAAGCGCTTAAAAAACTGATTTGAAGATTCCTCTAAAGGAATATCCCTAAGCGACAAAATTGGGATATAATCGTAATATTCGTATTTTAATTTCTTAGCATAAATTTCTTTATTGTCTGGTAAAAATTTTAAGATTTTAAGATTGTTATCGGCAAAATCTACAACATTTAAAATCTGGGTGTTTGAGAGTTCCGAAATAGAACAATATACTTCGTCTATATTATTTTCTAAAATAAACTGAAAACACAGCTCTAAAGTATCATGTTGTTTATCTTTAATATTAAAAATTCTTCGTAACGAATAGCCGTATTCTGGATTGTTATTAAAAAACGACTCTAAAGCCATAGTTTGGCGGTTTTTACCTAAAATAACGGTTTTACGCAAGTTACCCCCAAAAGAAGCTCGATATTTTTGTAATAAATAGTAGACGGCAAATTTCGCTACGCCAATGCATAAAAACACTAAAATAATGTATTTAAGCACCAATATAGAATCGACCTTGAGATTATGTCTAAAACCAAAATAAGCAAATACTATTAAAGTAAACAAAATAGCTTGCTTTACTAATAAAGACATAATGGTTACCTCGCGAGTAAATCGATAAACCTCGTAAAATTTGGAATATATGGATAAAATAATCCACGTGAACGACACTAAGAACACAAATAAAAACGGATTTACCTCTTTAAAAAAGTAAAACAATGCCAAACCATTAATTACCACTAAATCGATTGCGTACGAAATAGGGCGTAAATACATCGAGTATCGACCTTGTCTTATTGTGCTCACTTAAAACTGTTAGGTTGTTAGTTATTTGAATAACTAACATTGTTGAAATTTATTTTGCAATTTTACAAAAAAATAAAAAAGTAAGACTTAAATTGACATCAGTTGTTTTTACTATCGTTATAAACACTTAAACAAGAATTAAAAAAATCTAGATATTGTTCATTGATTGTATCCCAATTAAAATCATCCTTAATTTTATCAAAACAACCTGTAATTTTGTTCGGGTACTTATCTTTAACAACGGTTTCAATTATTGTTTTCACTCCATTTTCATTCTGAAAATACAAAGCGTCATCTCTCAAAATCGACCGATTGAACTCATTTTCATGGGCTACTATTAAACTTTTAGAAGCCATTGCTTCTAACAACGAAGGGTTTGTCCCACCAACAGAATGCCCATGGAAATATAAATTGGAAAAATATCTTAAATTATTTAGAATATTTAAATCGTATAAGCCACCTAAAAACTTAATGTTAGAGTATTTTTTATACTTTTCTTTTAAATATTTTCCAAATTTGTTAGTGTCATATTTACCAATTACAAGAAAATCCATAGTTTTTTCTGCCATTACAACACCATCCAAAATTGTCTCAATATTATTTTCTGGCTCTAATCTAGCAATTAGCATATTATAATTATATGCACCCAAATTAAAGCCTTCAAGGCATTCTGAATTTGGATCTAAAAATAAATCTGCACCATAAGCAATATATCTAGAAGGAATATTATACTTATTTGTTAAATAATTTTGAATACCTATTGAGTCTGAAATTAAAAAATCACTAGACTTAACAGCTAAAGATTCTGCTAATTTTAAGAACGTTTGTACTTTTTTTGAATATTTAGTACGTTTCCATTCTAGCCCATCCATATTGGTAATAATTACACTTTTCTTAGGTAAAAATTTGTACCAAATAGAACTGCTGGTGTATCCTAATTGCAGAATAATATCGAAATTTCTTTGCTTAGAATCCAAAATACAGTTAAAATCATAAATAAATTGACCTACAGTTCCAAGCCTTTCTTCAGGGTCTTTACAATGAATAATGCTTACACCGTTAAATGATTTTTCTTGATAAGGATGACTACTTGAATTATAAACCGAGACATCGTGACCTTTATTTACTAAATAAACCGAAAAATACTCCGCAAACTGCTCAAAACCACCATGATAATTTGGTATCCCTCTAGTACCTAATATTCCTATTTTCATATTTGAAAAAGTCGATTAAAAATAATGTATTCATAAATATAAAGAATACTATTCCTTTGTTTCTTTCAAAATAAGATTCAAAGAAAAATGCAAACGTAACCATAATTAAAAACAATAAATACAATTTATTGCCTGATTTTATGGCAGCGTAAAAACTAAAGATTAAATAGGAAATAAAAAATAAGAGAACAACACCGCCTACTGACACTAATAATTGCAAATATTGATTGTGAACATTATAACCTTCATACCAATTTGGAGCCAATCCGTAGTACATGTAATAATAGTCTAAATAATTTTGAACATCGCCTACACCATAACCAAACAATAATTTATGATCGTTGGTTACATGAAACAATCCCATATTTAAAAAAATATAACGCAATTCTAAATCACTTATTTGTTCTTTAGAATCGAGATTAAAAACATACGCTTCTGCTATATTATCTGTGGGTTTAAAGCCTTCAAAATCGAAATGAATTCCTTCAACAAAGCGATTTTTAATCGTTGGAATATTAGCTGCTAGCATAATTAAAATTCCTATAAAACCTAAAACAATTATTTTTTGATTATTTTTTTTAATAAGCTGCAATATTTGATAACTGACAATTATAAAAAAAATAAATATAACTGCTTTAGATGCCGTTAAAATAAGACCGCAAAACAATATAAAAAGTAATGAAAACATCAGAAGCCTATTTTTTAAAATAGATTCTTTTTTCAATTTTATAGGATATTGTATTAAAATAAAAATACTTAAAGCAATGTATAAAGCAAAATACACCGGATGTTGATCGTAAAGACTTGTAAAATCATGAAAAAATAGAGTTTGCGAATCTTTTCCTGCTACTAAATTAATACAACCATTTACAATTAAAATTAAAGTAGCACAAGTTGTTGATAACGCAAAAAAAATTAATACGCGTTTAATGCTATACTGTGTATACCTAAAAGTAAATAAGGCAAATGCAATTAATATAAATAGTTGATTTTTATTAATAACCTTAATACCATAATCAACATTTTTACTTGTTAAAGCACTAATTATTATAATTAAAAAATATACCAGAGGAAAGTAAAAAGCAAAATTATGATACTGTTTTAATTTTATTTTCTTGATAAAAATTAAATATAACGCATAAGCTAAGGCTAAAATTATTGAAACATTTCCCACATTAAGCATGAAAGGAATCATTGCCGCCATTAAACAAACTAAAGTTTCTTCTGGATTGTTAATGGCATAATTTTTTAAAACTTTTAAAACATTCATTCCTTTAGCACATCCATTAACATTTCTACTTTAGTTTCCCAAGAGTGTTCATTAATATTAATTAATGGCTTCTTATTTTCTGTACTTTTTAATGCGTTTGAAAAAGCTTCTGCTTTATCTACTAAATATAAGTGGCTTTCCAGGTCTAATAGTCCATTACCTTTGGTTCCAACAACTTTCTTACCAGTTGCTAAATATTCATAAACCTTAATAGAATTAGCTCCAGATTGTTGATTTTCTTTAGTTACGTAAGGCACTATACATATGTCAAAATTTTTCACGTAATCCGGATAGCTATCATAATGTTTATCTCCTAAATAATAAAAATTTGGATGTTTTTTTATTTTTCTAAACACATCTTTATCTAACTGCTGTCCAACAAAAACAAAAGAAACATCTGGAGAAGATTTTACGACATCATTAATTAAATTGGTGTCTAGTAATTGTGTTATTTTACCACCAAATCCTACTATTGGTCTTTTTATTTGCTTTAAATCCTTTGGAAACCGTGTTTCGCCATGTAACGAAAACCTTTTAAGATCCACCCCATTAGTTATTAAATGGATGCAACGAGGATTAAATTTATTCGAAAAAAATTGTATGTTTTCTTTTGCATTAGTAATCCAAAACTTAGACTGCATTGCATACTTTTTATACCCCTCTTCTATCTTATTTAAAAAGGGTTGATACACTCTAAACTTAGTGAAATTATCCCATGCATCAAAAATAAGAGTCTTGGGCTTAAGTGCCGAAGTTAATTTATAAGCAAATACGTTTTGACTTAAAACTGTATATTCGTTTACTTTTAATTTTGAAAAACACGCTTCAATAAATGCTATATATTCTGCATTCGCAAATGTATCAATATACCAATTATACTTTTTAATTAATTGATTAAAAAAATCGTTAGAAATGTAATCAATTACATACATATTTTCATCTACCTTATACAAGGCAAACCCTTTGTTTTTAAGAATAACTTCGCCTTGAATTGTTTTTTTCTTTTTTTTAATTGCCATTTCTAGCAATGTAATAGGCCTATTAATTATAATTTTTTTAATTTCTTTTTTTTGAGAAAAAACTTCAATAAAATGAGCATCTCTTGTCCGAAATCCTTCTTTAATTATCTTTCTCCAATCATGAAACGGAACTATAACTATATTCATTCTTTTACTTTTCTATTCTGCAATAAGCATGTTAATGTGATCATTATACCAAGGTCTGAAAAAATTGTTGTCATAAAAGAAAATATAAGCGTAATTGAAAACACAAATATACTTATATAACTACTTAAACATAAATTCTTAACTATTGCATATAAAAGCAGAACAAACAGCACTACGCCTACAATACCAAGGTCTGCATACGCCCATATAATTTGAGAAAAATGTTTTGTTTGTGTAAATTTTCCCTTCAAAATATTGAAGTAGGAATAAGGTCCATCTCCCAAAATTTTAATTGGAATTTTTGAAGCATAGGATATTATAACCTGTGGCCGTTTAGCAATACCTCGTTCATAATTACGATAAGATTTTTCAACATTATATTCATTTTTAATAAAATGAATTTGTTGCTTAACTGCATTAATTTTAACTATTTGCGAAATTAAAAATGGGGATGCGAGTATAACAGCTAAAATTCCAATTATTTTAATTTTTTTAGGAAAGAACCTGTATATCATATACAACACAAAAACAACTAATATTAATTTTGAAATATTAGATTCTGAAATTAAAATAGTTAGCCCCAAATACAAATAAATTAATTTCGGATATTTAGTAATTTCATTGTCCTTATTATTCTCTATAATATTGAAAATATTGAATAAAATAAAAAAACCTAAGGCATGGTCTGCTTTTAAAAAAAATGTTCCGAACATAAAATCGAAGTCCGCAACAGATTGACTACTTCTGTTAAAACCAATTAAAAAATCATACCCAAAATTCTGGATTAACATTACGGGAAGTTGTATGCATGCTATTAGCAAAAATATTCTACTAATTGTAACTCGGGAAATGTAATTTTCTTTTTGGTTTATTTTAAAAAACAAGTAACAACTTAAGGGCAGGAGTAGAAAAATAAAATATATTAATGTTTTTAGTAAACTGGTTTTATTTAAGATTGCACTAGTTATTATTAATAGTCCAAAAAGAATATGCAGAAAGACGACCCTGTCAAAAAAAACTTTATGCTTTACCAAAACATATAAGCAATAAAACACTAAAAATACAAGTGTAATAAAATATGAAAACACTGTATTTGGAACACCAATAAAAAATTGAATAATTCCTCCCAAAAGAAAACAGGATAGTACTATAAAAACAAAAATAAAGGTATAAATATTTTTTAGTTTAATCATTTTTTTAAGTTCTTTGAGTCCTTTATCGCTTCTATAATAACTGAAAATTTCCAAAAGTGTTTTGGATGAAAAATCATTATTAGAAATAAAATAATTAAATATAAATACTTATTAATACGGTATAAAAATTTATTGGTTCTAAAGTTTTTTTCAAAAAAAACATTATTTCTCACCGAATAAAAAATTGCATTTTTAGAATCTGTTCCAAAATATCTCGTGTTTAAAATGCTTTTCGGTTTTTTTAAATGAAATGAAGTTTCCAAATCTTCTAATTCACTCTTCAAAATTAGTATTATTTCGCCTCCTTTCTGGGTAATTCTATAAGAAAATTCGTGATCGTCCGCATAAAGGAAAAAATCCTTATCTGGCAGTCCAATTACATCAATTAAATTTTTATTAAAAAACATACCTCCATATGGCGCTACAGCAACCTTTCCTTCTGCTATTTCTAAATTATATTTAATCTTGGATTTAGAAAAAAGAGATTTAAACTTTTGAAAAACATGAAATCCCAAAAATGAATTTTTAGCACCTAACATAAGGTAAGGGTTTTCGCTTTGGATAGCTCTTTTATATATCATCCTGTCTGCCCTATAAGACAGCAAACTTAATAGAATATTATTGTGTGGATTACGCAGTTTCCAAACAGACTTAAGTTCTTTTAGAGCATTATTTTTTACATAATTATCATCATCTAATAACCATATAAAATCGGCATTTTGTTTACGTGCATAATCAATTCCTATTCTGAAAGCATTGGCAGAACCAGTATTATTTTTTAACTCGATTATTTCAATAATATCCTGTTCCTTTTTAAGTTTCTTTAATTCTGTTAACACAGCATTGTCACTTCCGTTAGAAACCACGATAATGCTATCTACCCCCTCTAAAATTAAAGAATGTATCACTTTTTTAAGAAACTCTATTCTATTCCCGTAAGTAACTGTAACAGCAAAATATGTCATTATTATTTATTGCCTTTAAGTTTAAAAATAATAGGGTTCACCATATTCTCGATAAAAAAAACATCCTTTAAGACTAATAAAAATAATCCATATACACAGCCAGAACATATTAGAAAAACAACTAAATACCATATATCATTAGTAACAAAAGTTGAGATTAATACACTTAAAGGCAACAGAATTGAAGAAATTAATGCATACTGAATTGCTTTTTTAATAGGAAACTTAAAATTTATAAGAGCTTTACTATAAAAGAATGTAATTATTAGTCCGGTTAACTCCGTTAATATTGTCGCTATTACTGCACCTTTTGAATCTAATACAGGAATTAAAATACCATTTAGTACAATATTAACTAACAGCGCAATTAATACGGCATACATGTATTTTTTTTCTTTATTCGAGGGTACTAAAATTTGTAAAGCAAAAATATTAGCTAATCCAATTATAATAATTAATGGAGAAAGTAATTTTACCAAGATATGAGCTTCTACAAACTCAATTCCTGCAAATAGTTTAATAATTTTTTTTGACAAAATACACAATATAACAACAACAGGAAAAGATAAAATTAATACAAAATTAATAGACTTTTCTATTAATTGCTTTACTTCTATTGTTTTCTTCTCCTTTATAAAAGTTGAAATCTTAGGAATTAACACTACTCCTAAAGATGTAATAATTATTAATAAAATTTTTACGATTCTAATCGCCGCAGAATAATACCCAACTTGTTCTATTTCAGAAAAATATTTAAGCATGATAACATCTAGGTTAACATAAATACTGATAGCAAGTTGTGTGCTAAATAATATTATTATGGGTTTTAAATGCAGTTTAAAATTAAAACCAACAAATTTAAATCTTACAAAATTAAAACTATAAAAAACGCTTATTAATACCGATACAAAATTCGATAAGACAATTATTAAATAATAAACCCAATAATCTTCTGGTTTTTTAACTAAAACAAAGAGGAGTACTATGGCTAGAATTTTTGATATAAAATTTATAATAGAAATAAATTTATATTGCTCTACACCTTGGTAAAACCAATTTATCAATCCAACACTTGCAAAAATATGAATGAATGACAAATATTTTATAATCAACTCATTTTGATATGTTTTTGTAAACATTAACCACACTGAAAAGATAATTAGTACAATAAAAGACCAAATAAAATGTATTGCTAATAGCTCTGAAAATGTTTTAGATAACCTTTCCTTATCATCCTTTACTTTGGCTACCTCACGTATTCCATAAATAGGTATTCCTAGAGATGCTAATACAATAAAAGTAGTTGCTAATGATATTGCAAAACTAGTTAAACCTATACCCTCAGGGCCAAGAATTCTAGATACATACGGAAACGTTATAACTGGTACTAAAACATTAGTGAGGCCTAATAAACTATTATATATAAAATTCTTCTTTGTACTCACTAATTTGTTATTTATAACTCAATTTCTATTCTTTTATTTAAAACTGGTTTAGATTCTAAGTAAGGATCGTATTTCCCTTCAATTTCATTTCTATTAAACACACCATTATTGATACTTTCTAAGTACATATTTGGTTCGAAAAAGCTATTTATTAAAGTGTCATTAACGACTATTTTATTCTTGTTTAAATAAATTGTAACACTTTTAATTTCTATTGGTGACTTTTGTTTATAAGCGCCATCTCCTAAATCTATTCTAAAATAATATGGTAAAATATCTTTTGGTAATAGAAACTCAATATTTTGAAAATTGTTTTTTCCTTTAACAATTTTCGACACTCTTTCATTGGAGTTATAACCTATTTCTGGATCAATTCCCGCGAAATAAACCTCTAGTTTATCATCTTCTTCTATTTTGATATTTAAAACCAGTTTAAATATGTCGTCATTAACTATGTTTTCCAATTCTGGTTTTTTATCTCTATATTTTTCTTTTTTATCATACTTTTTACAAGAGATAAACACAAACAAAACCAATAGTATAATTATTTTTTTCATTTTTAAAACCTAATTAATTGTAACTGTTTTATATGTTTGCTTAAAAATTATCTCATTATTATTTAATTTCATACAAAGAAAAATTTTGTATTTGCCTTTTTCTAATAAGTTACTAGGTATGTTAACTTGAAATCCAGAATTATGGTATAATTCTTTATCCTTTTTATAGTATTTTGTTACATCCTTCCTTATTATTTGTTTTAGTTGATTAGGACTGCTTAAATAAATAAAATTATCATCCTTTTTTAAAACGACATATACCCTGTTTCGAAAATTAGACTGCTTATCCTCTAGTGCAAGCCAACCAGAAAGCACAAGTTGTTTTTCATCTCCCTGAGTAAGCTCCAAGTCTACTAATTTCTCACCATTTAATCGCTCTAAATTCCCTAATAATTTCGTACCATCTGTTAAGGTATCTTTAATTGTATTATTGTACATAAACCCCTCTACAGAGTTAACAACTTCTACCTTCTTCTTTTTTTCTTTACTGTAAATTTTATTTGAAACGTAATTACTAATTTTAATTGCTCCTTTATAGTTTAAGTGTTGATTATACCCAACAGGTTCGTTAGAGAAAAATGTGTAATCTAAATTAGGGTAAATCGCATTTAAATCTAAATATTTCACTTTATCATTAGACGCTGCAATTGCTTTTAAAGGTTCATCTAATGAATTATAATCTATTTTATTCCTATACTCTTTATAAAAAGGAATAGTTAATAAAATTATTTGCTCTGTTCCTTTACTTATAGCTAATTGAATAATATCTTCCAATGCTTTTTTCTCTTCTGGTAAGATATTATACGTTTTCAAATCAAAATCTTGCTGTTGTTTATATTGAATTACAGAAGAAGGGCTTAAAATAGAGGTTACTTTTTGCCCACTAGTCTCCTTATCATGATATAATCTGCTTTTAATATTTGGCCATCGATCATGCTTTTTTATTGCTGGAAACATATTTTCGAGCATATTTCCATTAAAAAAAGCCCTAGATTCTTCAATTTTAACCTTACCAAATTTCTTTCCTTCGTAAGTCAAGTAACGCTTCATATAATCGTTAATTGTAGGATCTTGATTAACGAAAGCTTCCATTGTTAACCTTTCATAAAACAAAAAATTTTCAATAATTAAAACTTTAGGAGATTGATAATTGTAAGCCTCTAATGCACAATAATATGCTTGATATATATTCTGCCCCCTTGTAGCCAAAGAAACAATATTAGAATTAAGTTTAGCTTCTATAATAGCATTATCTAATCCTGCGTTTGCATGAGAGTTTCCTAATATTAATATATCAACACTATTTTTCTTTCTTTCATAAAAATTATTCCAAATAGAGTCTTTAGCCTCTGTAAACAGCGGATTCAGAGATTTAACAACCAATAAAAATAAAATGGCTAATATGATCGCCTTTAAAACTAATTTTACTAAACTTTTAACCATGCTTCCCTAAAATTGAAAATAAATAAATTGTGAAGCTATTGATTCTCCATAAACACCAAAAATCGTTATAAACAAACCTATACTTATATATGTAACCCACCTAAACGATAATGATTGTTGATTTAACATTGCAACAAGACTTCTTCTTTTTTGAAATCTTTCCATTAAAACCATAACCACAATAGATAAAATTAAAAACGAAAATTCAACTTTTTTAAGCCCAATTAAGTATAACGGTTCTCCAAATAATTCATGAAAATTATTATTAAAAAAGCTTGATATTATTAAAATAGAATCTGCAAATGAGTTCGCCCTAAAAAACACCCATGCAAAGCACACAACAATAAAAGTTATTAAATTAAAAAACAGCTTATTAGAAAAATTGTCTGTGTTAATTTTTAAATGTTGAAAAATAGTTTTCTTAGTTTTGTAAGTAGCTTTTTCTAGAACAATAATTAATCCATGTATTGCGCCCCAAATCACAAAAGTAATAGCTGCTCCATGCCATAAACCACTCACTAAAAAAACTATAAACAGATTTAAATACGTTCTATATTTACCATTTCTACTCCCTCCTAACGGGATGTAAACATAGTCTCTAAACCATGTAGATAATGAAATATGCCATCTTCTCCAAAACTCTGTTATAGATTTTGACAAATATGGACTGTCAAAATTTTTCATCAAATTAAATCCCATAGATCTAGCAGCTCCAATAGCAATATCGGAATACCCTGAAAAATCGCAATATATCTGAAACGCAAATAAAACAGTTGCAATAATAGTTTCTATCCCATGATAATTTTCTGGATTGTTATAAACTTCATTTACATAAAGGGCTGCCCTATCTGCTATAACCATTTATTTAAACAAACCAAAAGCCATTAATAGAAACCCTGACTTAACCTGATTGTAGTCAAATTTATATGTTCTATAAAATTGTGGTAATAAGTGACTTGCTCTTTCAATAGGGCCTGCAACTAATTGCGGAAAAAAAGAAACGAAAGAAAAAAAAGCCAAAGGATCTTTACACGGTTCTAATTGTTTCTTATAAATATCTATAGTATAACTTAAAGTTTGGAAGGTATAGAAACTAATTCCTACAGGTAAAATAATATTCAAAGTAGATAATTCAAGCGTTTTACCAAATAGTTTAAAGGAATTTACAAAAGTGTCTATAAAAAAGTTGGTGTATTTAAAATACACCAAAAAACCTAAATTGACGAATAAACTAATATATAAAAGCCGTTTCCTACTTTTTATATTTTCCGTTTTCCCAAGTTCTTTTCCAACATAAAAATCTACAATTGAACTAATTGCTATTAAAAATAAAAAACGCCAATCCCACCATCCATAAAAAATATAACTAGAGATTAATAATACTAAATTTCTTAACTTTAATTCTCCTGAAAAAATCCAATATAATAGAAATACAATAGGAAAAAACACAGCAAAATCTATGGAATTAAATAACATAAATTGTTTTGATTTTTTTTTTATTTAAAAAGGTTTACAAAACTACTATATTAAAACAGTAAATCCATTAAAAACATATTTTTAATCATATGCTTTTAATGGATTTTTATACTTAAAATAAAGTTTCGATTTTAAACAATCATTCCTGCTGCTACAGTTTCGTTAGTATCATCGTCTACCAATATTAAACTTCCTGTTGTTCGGTTTTCTCTATAATCATCGATCATCAATGGTTTTGTGGTACGGATTTTAACTTTAGAAATATCGTTCATTTTCAAATCTTTATCGTCTTCATTTCTTCCTAAAGTATTGATATCGATTTTATAAATTACTTCTTTAATCATTGCTTTTTGATCGTTTGAAGTATGCTTTATAGTATATTTAGCTCTTGGTTTTGCTGGACTATTATTTAACCAACACAACATCACTTCTAGATCTTGCGTAGCTTCTGGCTTGTTATTAGATCTAACAATCATATCGCCTCGACTTATATCTATATCGTCTTCAAGAGTCATAGCTACAGACATTGGTGCGAAAGCTTCTTCTAGATCTTGGTCGTTTAAATTAATCGATTTAATAACCGATGTAAAACCAGAAGGCATTACAGTTACCTCGTCGCCTACACGGAACACACCACTAGCTATACGCCCTGCATAACCGCGGTAATCTCTGTAAGATTCATTTTGTGGCCTTAACACTGTTTGCACAGGAAAACGTGCATCAATTTTATTAACATCGCTGCTAATGTGCATGGTTTCCAACATATTTAACATTGGAGCTCCTTGGTACCAAGACATATTTTCCGATTTGTTAACCACATTATCTCCTAAAAGTGCACTCATAGGAATAAAACGGACATCCTTGATTAACATTTTAGAAGAAATTTCTTCAAATTGAGATACAATATCGTTAAACACTTCTTCAGAAAAATCTACTAAATCCATTTTATTTACACACACAATAACGTGTGGAATATTTAATAGAGAAGCTATAAAAGCATGGCGTTTTGTTTGCTCTATTACACCATGTCTGGCATCTACTAAAATGGTAGCTACATTGGCTGTTGAAGCTCCCGTAACCATATTTCTGGTATATTGAATGTGGCCTGGCGTATCGGCAATAATAAATTTACGCTTAGGTGTGGTAAAATATCTATAAGCCACATCTATGGTAATACCTTGCTCGCGTTCGTCTCTTAAACCATCTGTAAATAGCGCTAAATCTACGCCCTCATGCCCCTTTTTCTTACTTGTGGTTTCGATAGACTGTAATTGATCTTCGAAAATGGATTTTGAATCGTATAATAAGCGACCAATTAAGGTACTTTTTCCGTCGTCTACACTTCCTGCGGTTGTGAATCTTAATAATTGGTTATTATCTAACATAGTACGTGTTCTAAAAAGTTTTGTTTATTGATTTAAAAGTATCCTTGACGTTTTCTGTCTTCCATTGCAGATTCCGATCGTTTATCGTCGCTACGGTTTCCGCGTTCTGTTTGACGCATTCCTGAAACCTCATCGGCAATTTTTTCTAAAGTATCGGCATCAGACTCGATACCTCCAGTAATGGTAATATCGCCTAACGTTCTAAATCTAATTTTTTTGGTTACAATTTCTTCGTGGTCTTCCAATACTAAAAACTCAGAATTTGGTATCCAAGCATCTTGTCTCCAAACCACTTCACGTTCGTGAGCAAAGTAAAGTGAAGGAATCGCAATATTTTCGCGTTTAATGTAGTTCCAAACATCCATTTCTGTCCAGTTACTAATAGGGAACGCTCTAAAATGCTCGCCTTCAAAATATTTACCGTTAAAAATGTTCCACAACTCTGGACGCTGATTTTTTGGATCCCATTGTCCAAAATCGTCTCTATGCGAAAAGAAACGTTCTTTAGCTCGAGCTTTTTCTTCGTCACGACGACCACCACCAATAGCACAATCTATTTTGTTAGCTTCTATGGCGTCTAAAAGTGTTGTAATTTGAAGCGCGTTACGAGTCGCATTTTTACCTTTTTCCTCGGCAACACGACCTTCGTCTATAGACTCTTGAACAGATCCTACAATTAAGTTAACCCCTAATTCTTTTATAATATCATCTCTAAATTTAATCGTTTCTGGGAAATTATGTCCCGTATCAACGTGCATTAAAGCAAATGGTATTTTTGAAGGATGAAATGCTTTTTTAGCTAAGTGTGTTACTACAATAGAATCTTTTCCGCCAGAAAATAATATTACTGGGTTTTGAAATTGAGCCCACACTTCTCTTAAAACATAGATGGCTTCGCTCTCTAATTCATCTAAATAATTTAAATAATACTTACTACTACTGCTCATTGCTTTATAGTTTTAATTTAGGTAATATATAGTCTATAATTAAATTTGCGGCATCTTCTACAGATACAGCTTCTGTTTTTATTTCGATATCTGGATTTTCTGGTGCCTCGTATGGCGCAGAAATTCCAGTCATATTTTTAATTTCGCCTGCTCTTGCCTTTTTGTACAAACCTTTTACATCGCGGCGTTCACATTCTTCTACACTCGTATTAATGTAGATTTCTACAAAGTTAACATTGCCAACAATATCTCTAATGTTTTGTCGGTCTTTTTTATATGGCGATACAAAAGCGGCCAAAGTAACTACGCCTGCATCTACCATTAAATTAGAAATTTCGGCTATTCTGCGAATATTTTCAGTTCTATCTTCTGGAGCAAAAGTTAAATCGCTATTAATACCCTTGCGGATATTATCGCCATCTAAAGTATATGTTTTAATATTTTGTTGATATAATTTCTGCTCAACGACATTCGCGATTGTAGATTTTCCAGAACCCGATAAGCCTGTAAACCAAAGTAAAAACGAATTATGATTATTCTTAGCTCGGCGATCTTGTCTAGATATTTGGTAATCGTGAGGTATAATATTGTCTTTCATGTGTCTTAAATTCTGCGGTTTTCGATTCCAAAATTAATTTTATACCAAATTTTTTCGTGAAAATAATATAATAACATTTTGGTAATCACTTCTGTAAATCCAACTTTAAGTCCTACCATAGGATCTCCAGAAATTACCCAAGCTAAAATCATGGTATCTATAGTACCTACTACACGCCAGGTAATGGTTTTTAAAATGTGTCTTTTATTACTCTCGGCCATAGTAACTTTAAACCATGCCCGCTCGTGTAAATAATATAACAGCATTTTAGTCGCTACTTCGGCAAACCCTATTTTAAGTCCGGTAAACGGATTTCCCGAGATGAACCAGGACAACAAAATTGTGTCTATAGTACCTACTATACGCCAGGTAATGGCTTTGGCTATATGTCGTTTTCTTGAATTATCTCTCATTATTTAGACACTAAAAACCAAGGGTTTAATAGGTTTTCTTTATTATATAATAATGCTTGGTTAGTTTCTTTTGAAATTACTTCGATGCCCACCGCATTACAAATGGCTTGACCCGCAGCAGTGTCCCATTCCATGGTAGGAGCAAATCTAGGATACACATCGGCTTGTCCTTCTGCTACTAAACAAAATTTTAAAGAACTTCCTTTAGATACTATTTCTACGTCGTTGCCTTCGGTTTTAAGGGCATCAACAAAATCTAAAGTTTCTTGACTCATGTGCGATCGGCTGCCTACAACTTGTACTGGGTTTGAATTTGCTTCTTTAGGTTCTAAAGGTTTTGCGTTTTCAGTTATATATTCTAAAGAAAACTCGTGACCATTTAACACCACTTTATAAGCTTCATCGGCTTCTACATTGGCATAATACAGCGTGTGTACTGCTGGCACATAAATAACACCTAAAACTGGTTTTCCTGCTTTTACTAAGGCTATATTTACGGTAAACTCTCCATTACGCTTAATAAATTCTTTGGTTCCATCTACAGGATCTACTACCCAACACGTTTCCCAGGTTTTTCTAACGTCGTAATCGGTCTGCTTATTTTCTTCGCTAATTATTGGTAAATCTGTTGGAACAAGGAAAGAGTTTATAATGTCGTTTGCTCTTTTATCTGCTTCGGTTAAAGGAGATTTATCATCCTTAATTTCTACATCAAATGGTGTATTATACACCTGCATTATAACATCTCCTGCTTTAATGGCTGCTTCTACAGCTGTTTTTAATAGGTTGTTCATTTTATAATTTGTTAATAGCATGTTTTAAACTTGATCTCCAATGCGGGATTTCAACTTTAAACGTCTGTTTTATTTTTGTTTTATCCATAACGCTAAATTTAGGGCGTTCTGCTGGCGTTGGATACTCTACTGTTTTAATAGGGAATAAATGTATGGAAGTTTTTTGTAATTCAAAAATTGCGTAAGCAAAATCGTACCAACTTGCTACACCTTCATTGCTATAATGATATAATCCAAAATCTGAACTATTTCCAGTAACTATCTTCAACATTACTTCTGCCAAATCTGTTGCATATGTTGGCGTACCTATTTGATCTGCAACAACACTTAATTCTGTCCTTGATTCGGCTAATCGAAGCATTGTTTTCATAAAATTATTTTCGTGCTCCGAATATAACCATGAGGTTCTAATAATAAAATAATCTTCGAAAGTTTCTGCAATAGCTTGCTCCCCTTCCCATTTTGTTAGCCCATAAATGCCTAACGGATTAACTTCATCTTCTTCGGAATATAACTTCGTAGACTTACCATCGAACACAAAATCGGTAGATACATGAATAAGTTTAACCTGATGCGCTTTACAGGCTTCTGCCAAATGCTTCGCACCATCTTTATTCACTTTTCTTGCTAAATCTATATCTGACTCAGCCTGATCTACAGCAGTATATGCAGCGCAATTGATACACCAATCAAAACTATGCTTGGCAAAAAATTGATCGACTTGTTGCTTATTCGTAATATCTAAATCGGATACGCTTGTATACGTAACTTCCAATTCTGATTTATCTACACAAACATCTTTAATACAAGCAGCCAATTGACCGTTTCCTCCGGTAACTAAAACTTGCATCATGATATAGCGTGCTCTAGGGCAGGTAAAACAAGATCTTTTTCCGAAATAATCATTTCGCTCTCCGCTATCTGCCAATTAATATTTAAGCTATCATCGTTATAAATTACACCACCTTCTGATTCTTTATGATATAAATTATCACATTTATAAGCAAATATTGCCGTCTCGCTTAACACTACAAAACCATGAGCAAACCCTCTAGGTACAAAAAGCTGTTTTTTATTGTCTTCGGATAAATTTACAGTAACATGCTGCCCATAGGTAGGGGAATCTTTTCTTAAATCTACCGCAACATCTAACACTTCTCCTTTAACAACACGAACAAGTTTGGCTTGAGCATGCTCTCCTGTTTGATAATGTAAACCACGTAAAACACCTCTAGATGAAAACGATTCGTTGTCTTGCACAAATTCTACATTTAAGCCTGTGAGTTCTTTAAACGTGTTAGCATTAAATGTTTCTAAAAAATAGCCTCGTTTATCCCCAAAAACTTTTGGTTCTATAATTACACAATCTTTTAATCCTGTTTCTGTAACTGTCATCTATTTTTTATTTAATAAACCCAATAAATTTCTACCATAACCGCTCTTTAACAACGGTTGTGCTAGGGCTTCAAACTCGGCTGCAGAAATGTAACCCATTTCGTAAGCCGCAGCTTCTATAGAACCAATTTTTAACCCTTGACGTTCTTCTAAAACCTCTACAAACTGAGAGGCCTGCATTAAAGATTGAAATGTGCCTGTATCTAACCAAGCGGTTCCGCGATCTAATATACTTACATTTAAATTTCCTTGTTCGAGATACACTTTGTTTACGTCGGTAATTTCAAGTTCTCCTCGATCACTTGGCTTTATATTTTTGGCAATATTAACAACAGTGTTATCGTAAAAATAAATTCCTGGAACAGCATAATTTGATTTTGGATGCTTTGGTTTTTCTTCAATAGAAATTGCTTGACCATTATCGTCAAAATCAACTACCCCGTAACGCTCTGGGTCGTGCACGCGATAAGCGTAGATAATACCTCCATCTGGATCGTTATTCGCTTGCAACAATTTAGCTAATCCTGTTCCGTAAAAAATATTATCACCCAAAATTAAAGCTACTTTGTCGTTTCCTATAAAATCGGCTCCGATTATAAAGGCTTCTGCTAAACCATTAGGCGCTTCTTGCACCTCATATTCGAAGGTACAGCCATATTTCTTTCCGTCTCCTAACAAATCTTTAAATAAAGGTAAATCTTTTGGTGTAGAGATAATTAAAATATCGCGAATCCCTGCGTACATTAAAGTAGATAAGGGATAGTAGATCATAGGTTTATCGTAAATAGGCATAAGCTGCTTACTTACAGATAGTGTTAGAGGGTGCAGTCTGGTTCCTGATCCTCCAGCTAAAATTATTCCTTTCATAATAGCTATTTATTGTATTTATTGATGTACCATTCTATGGTTTTTTGGATGCCTGTCTCGAAATTCTCATCGGCTTTCCATCCCAATTCATTTTCTAATTTTGAAGCATCTATGGCATAACGAAAATCGTGTCCAGCACGGTCTTTTACAAAAGTAATTTGCTCTGTATACGATTTATCTTTTGGTCTTAAAGCATCTAAAATACCACAAATAGTGTTAGCAATATATAAATTATCCCGCTCGTTTTTTCCACCGATATTATAGGTTTCTCCAAACTCGCCTTTATCGTAAACTAAGGCTATGCCTTTACAATGGTCTAAAACATACAACCAGTCTCGAATGTTTTTTCCATTTCCATAAATTGGAATATCTTCTCCTGATAATGCTTTACGAATAATAGTTGGAATAAGTTTTTCGTCGTGTTGTTTTGGACCGTAATTATTTGAACAATTGGTAGTTAATACATTCATTCCATACGTATGAAAATAACTTCTTACAATAAAGTCTGAAGAAGCCTTAGAAGCACTATAAGGACTATTTGGTGCATATGGGGTTGATTCTAAAAACAAACCTGTTTCTCCTAAAGTTCCGTAAACCTCATCGGTTGAAATATGATGGAATTTATTGTTTTCGCAACCTGATTTAAATTCAAACGGGCCATCCATCCAATGCTTTTTAGCAACATCTAATAAATTAAATGTTCCGAAGATATTGGTTTGAATAAACGCATCTGGATTTTTAATAGAGTTATCGACATGCGATTCTGCAGCAAAGTGAATCACTCCAGAAAAATTATAAGTCGTAAACAGTTCTTCTATTAAATGTCTATCACAAATATCACCTTCAACAAAAGTGTAATTTGAATTATTTTCTACTTCTTGGAGGTTGTTAAGATCTCCTGCGTATGTTAATTTATCTAAATTAACCAAATGTATATTTTGATTTTCTTCTAAAAAATAACTAACAAAATTAGAGCCTATAAATCCAGCTCCTCCAGTTACCAAAATTGAAGTCTTATCCTTCATAGTCTTTTATAAATTTTATGATTTTAGATACTGCAAATATTAAATACATTACTATAAATACCATCAGAGGAAACATCAACACATATTTATTGTAGATATTTGATGTTTTATTACCTATGCGCTGAAAACCAGACACAACATCAAACAACACATCTTCTTTTAGATATTCTTCTTCTAATTCTACTAATTGATTCCTCAAAGAAATCTCTCTGTTAAGTAATTCGTATTCTTTAGTAACCGACTTATCTTTTTCAAATGTTAATCCATCTCCTATAGTCATTCCTCGTCTGGCTTGCGATTTAGATTCTTCTTCTAAAACTGATATGTAGACCTTTTGTAAAGAATCAATTTTATCTAAAGTTGAATAAATACTCTTTTTTTCGAAATCAAATAATTGGTTTTTCTTTTTCATTAAAGTTTGAGAATACGTGTTCTCGAAAGTTGTATTTAGCCCTAGCTCCAAATCTCTAAAAATATTATTTTTAGTGGCTTCTACTTTTATTTCAAATATTTTGGACGAATAAATATCTCTTCCTTCCAAATATTTTTCGTAAGTATAATTTTTTGCCGAAGCAGTATCCATAGAAAGCAAAAATTCTTCGTATTCTAATACACGATCAGATTCTGTTTCTGGTCCTGCTAGTACTTCAAAATTTTTAATGCTTTCGGCTACATCGGCATCGACTTTAAAAATGTTTACAATGTTTTCATAATCACCACTAGCTAAAAGTGAATTATAATAATCTATATTATTTATCAGTTGAAATTTAGAGTCGAAATACGGCTTTACCAACATACTTGAAGTATAAACTGCTGGTTTTAATCGATCTAACACATAACCTATAACAGCAAAAACAACCATAACCAAAATTAAAATCTTGGCATACTTTACAATAGGCTTTAAAAAATAAATGATACCTTTAAAAAGTAACTTAAATAAATTACCTATAAATTTAAAGACATTAGAAAATCCTTTCCCAATATAATTAAACAGCACTATTAAATCGACTTCATCCGATGTGTTTTGCTGCTTTTGTGGAAGGTTAGAATGATCTGGTAAGTTTGAGTTCATGTAAATTAGTTAAAAATTTGTTGTAATATTTTTCTGGTTATTAAATATGTTGGTTTTACTCCTGTAGTACCTAAACCTCCAGAGGCAAGGGTACTGCCTGTTTCTAAAGGGTTATCGCTGGCATAATAGGCATATCTTACTTTTACGTTTGGCCCTATGTTTCCTCTTACTTTAGATGCCGATTGTATGGCTTTTTGATAATGTGCACCTTCCATTTCTAGTCCAATAACATTCCAAGTTGAATTGTAAAAGAACTTTAAAATATCCTTATTTTGAAGCGAGGTTCCTAAAACTGTAATCATGGCGCCCTCGTACACATCTATACCATGTCCTTCTAAATCGGTTTTGCTCAATTCGTTTTTAAAAGGATAATTATCGGCTGTACCTTCAAAAATATGTGTCGACGGAATCATAATATCACCTTTAATACCTTCTAAAATTCCTGCTTTCCCCATAATAGACACCGAATCTACTTTTAAATGCACTTTATTGCCTTCAATATTGTAAGGCTTCAAAAGTTCGTCTATAGTTTCGTAAGCCTGTTCGCCAAAAGCATAATCCATTACCAAAATAACAGGCGCTTCATCTTTTAATTTTTCGGCATTATATTCGAGATCGATTTTTGAAAAATCGATTTTTTTAGTATCGAATATTTGAACATCTATATTTGTTCCCGACTCGTCTTCTATAAAGGTCATACCTCTTTGCAACGCCTCTTTATTTACTTTATTGCGAAGCGAACCATTCTCTTTCTGGCTTATAGCTTCGTAAACCTGAAATATATCTTTTTTGTTTACTAAAGATTTTAGAGCATTAGGCGCGAATAAGGTATTCATTACACTATGCATGTTAGCACTTATAACATGAATGGGTCTATCTAATAAATTCTTTTTGAATAGAACATCTTTAATATTATTGGCCCAAATTTCCCCATGAATATGATGTCCTAAGCGTTCTCTTAGCATAGGACTAAAACTCACTGTTCGCTTGTCGTTATCTACTACCTCATCAATCGCGAGTTTACCTAGCCAATATACAATATGTAACAAACGTTCTGGACGTTCTGGCGTTGAAAAACTATTGTAAATTTGTGTAATCTCGTTAAATGTTCTGCCTAAAATATTTGCAGTATGTGTTATGGCTATTTCGCGTTCTTGTTGCGATAGCTTTTTGTTTTCTAACACTGTTTTTTCCAGCTTAATCCAATCTCTTGTTGTAGTGCCTTCATCATCAACAATTACACGCTTACTTATTTTATGCGACTCAATAAATAAAAAAGTGAGATGGGTTAATATATCGTAAATTTCCGATCGCCCTCTTGTAATTTCAATGTTCATTTGCTCGTTATCTATTCGATAACAATTGCGACGACGTTTAGGTGGAATTATAGGTTTAAAATGCGAATTTGCATAGCCTTCATCGCTGGTTAGGTTTATAAATCGGCATTCTTCTATGCCATAAGGCAATCTATCTATAACATACAAAAGACCTTCTAACTCTGCTTTTTCATCAGCAATAGAACCGTAAATTTCTGGCCTTAACAATAACAGACCTTCGCGTAAGGTTTCTCCAGAAATCCCCATGGGTTTGTAAAACCCTCGGTTAAACAAATGCCTCATGGTAATATACATACGCTCTATAGCACTAGAACTCTCTTGAGCGCGTGTTCTTTCGTGATGTTTTTTCTTACTCATACTACCAATTTGCGTGTAAATATAACATTATTTAGTTACTTTAAGGGTATAGAGGGTATCGGCGATTTTTCGGTCGTTAGAGAGTCTAGGTATTTTATTCTGCCCTCCTAATTTCCCTATGGATTTCATATAATTTTGAAACCCGTCTTTTTTTATTGGAGTAACCTTTAAAGGTTGTAACACATGCCCCTGAATTAAATCGAAATAATAACTATTTTGTTGCTGCAAAGCTTCGTCTAAACGTGTAACTAACAACTGCATATTTTCGGGTTCATTTTCGAACTCAATAAACCATTCGTGATAAGGCAAACCTGACTCTGGAGTTATTTGCGGTGCTACAGTAAATTCGGAAATTCTAATATCAGTATTCAAAATGGCTTCTTCCATAGCCTGTTCTACTTCCTTGCCAATAACATGCTCTCCAAATGCTGAAATAAAATGTTTTATTCGTCCAGTTACAATTACACGATAAGGCTCTAATGAGGTAAATGCCACTGTGTCTCCTATGTTATACGCCCACAATCCTGCCGATGTAGAAATAATCATAACATAGTTTACATGTAGTTCGACATCTTTAATAGTGATTCTTTTAGGATTGTCTTCAAAAAACGATTCGGCTTTAACAAACTCGTAAAACATGCCCGATTGCAACTGAAGCAACATGCCTTTTTCATTCTGTTTATCTTGAAAAGCAAAAAAACCTTCGCTTGCCGGATATAGCTCGATGCTATCTACTGTTCTGCCTATAAGTTTTTCAAACTTTGCACGATAGGGTTCGTAATTAACACCTCCAAATATAAATAGATTGAAATTTTTAAAGACTTCGCCAACAGGCTTTCCGGTTTTTTCTATTATTTTCTCGAAATACATTTGTACCCAAGACGGAATTCCGGAAATGATACTCATATTTTCCGGAAGCGTTTCTTCTACAATCGCATCTACTTTGGTTTCCCAATCTTCAATGCAATTGGTTTCCCAACTCGGCAATCTGTTTTTTTGAAGATATTTAGGCACATAATGTGCAACTATCCCTGAAAGCCGTCCTAAATTAACACCATTTTTCTTTTCTAAAATAGGGCTTCCTTGTAAGAATATCATTTTTCCATCAACAAAATCTGTATGTCCTGTTTCGTGTATGTACATTAGAATTGCGTTACGCGCAGCTTCTATATGCGTAGGCATACTTTCTTTAGTTAACGGTATGTATTTAGCACCAGATGTTGTTCCAGAAGTCTTTGCAAAATACAGGGGTTGCCCTTTCCAAAGAATATCTTTTTCGCCTGCAACAACACGCTCTACATAAGGTTTTAAAGCTTCGTAATCGCGGATGGGAACCCGTTTAACAAAATCGGAATATGAGTTGATGTTTTCAAAATCATGGTCTTTCCCAAACTGAGTGTTTTTAGCTTCAGAAATTAAATATTTAAAAACTTGTTCTTGGGTTGCAACAGGGTTTTTCGCCCATTTTTGAATGGTGTAATGAATGTACTTTGCAAAAGGTTTTGCTAACAGTGCTTTAATGGACATATTATTTAAAATCGATAAAATTAATTGGATTTATAGGATAACCATCGCTCCATAATTCAAAATGTAAATGTGGTCCAGTGGTGAGCTCTCCAGAATCTCCTGCTGTCGCTATAACCTCACCTGCTTTAACCAAATCGCCCTGTTCTTTGGTTAACGAAGCATTGTGTTTATACACCGAAATTAAACCGTAGCTATGTTCTAAAATAATTACAAACCCCGTTTCGGAAGTCCACTCTGCAAAAATTACACGGCCATCGGCAGTAGCTTTTATGGGTGTGTTTTTTGCCACAACAACATCTACTGCATAATGTTTATCTTTTACACTGTAAGGTTCGCTTATTTCGCCACTAACAGGAGGAAACAACACAAAGTTTACCGCCGATGTTGCCGATTCGAACAAATTGTATTTATCTTCCTTATCTACTTTTTCTCTTAAAATTGAATCGGCTTTTGTTGGACTTAAATCGACTTGGCTAGCTTCTAACTTTGTGGCAGCAATAATAGAATCTTTTTGCACATCGCCAGTACTAATTTCGCCTTGTAAAACTTGCTTAATAGAATTAAAATACAGCTCATTCTGGTATACAACTTGTTGCAAAGAATCGGTTTTATAACTTAAATCGGTTGCTTTCTTTTTTAAGGCAGACGATGAATAGCCAGGTATATACTCTCGTAAAGGCGTAAACGCAATTAAAAAAGTTGTGGCAGTAATTAAAAAAATACTCAGTAATGATAGTACCACAAATACATTTAAACGCGTAAGTTTAAAAGATAAACGCTCTTCGAAAGTATCTTCGTTTAAAATAACCAACCTATACTTATGTAATAGCTTTTTGGTTATTTTTTTCTTTTTGGTTTTTTCTGAATTCATCGTAAAAACAAAATTAATTAAATTTATATCAAGAAGCCTTCTTGTTTACTTAAAGTTGATACGAAAACGACAATATTAAAGTTTAATTATTACCTTTGTAACTTAAACACTTAATAGTATGATTTCTTTAGGAATATTTTTAGTAATTGGAGCATGGCAATATATTATTATTGCACTAGCCATTTTATTATTATTTGGCGGTAAGAAAATACCAGAACTTATGAAAGGTTTAGGTAGTGGTATTAAAGAGTTTAAAGATGCCACAAAAGAAGATGAGAAAGAAACAAAGGAACAATAAAAACTGAAATCTTTTTATACCAAAAACGCCAACTTAAAAAGTTGGCGTTTTTTTATATCGTTACTTGTAATTAATCGAGTTTTATCGATTTTAAAATAGCATCGAGTTCGAATACATAATCGCGTTTTTCTACCGAAGGCGCAAATGTAAATCCTTCTACAACTACTAATCTGTTATTGGCTTTGTCTGTAATAATGTAATTTAAAAACGGACCAGACATAAAAGCGTTTTTAACATCCCAAATACCTTTGGTTTCTATAGTTGGTTTATCGTTTATAGTTGTATGGAATAAATACGGTGCATAGGCCTGTTCTGTTATCATATACGTGCCTTCTGTTGGCCCTGGAATATGCACCTGCCCTATAGAATCGCGTATTTTTATAATTTGACTTACTAAACTATCATCTTGTTTTAAAGCTTGTAAAGGCAATTCGTAAATCATGATATTTTGTGTACCTGTTGTAATGTCTTTACGCAACCAAAAAAACTTACCTTCGTTTTTGGCTATTCTGTAAGCACTTGGCACCTTCATTTTAAGGCTTAAAGCCTCTTCCAATTGATCTATTTTTAAAGGCGATAAATTAATTCGTCTTTGTTTTTCCTTAATTTCCTCGTTTTTAAAAGCATCTATAATTTTATCTTTATTCGCTTCTAATTCAGCAATTATTTCGGCATCTGTTTGTCCGGTAATTAGCACTACTTTTTGTGGCAATGCAAATACATTTTTTGCAAATTTTACTTCGGGCGATTTATGCTCTCCTTTTTCTATTTTTAAGACCGTTCTGTTTTTAGTTGCAAATCCAGAAAATACTTGTGGTGGTATTTGGCTTAAAGAAAATAATGGCTCGTCTTGTGGTAAGCCATCTACTGGCGCTGCCAACACATCGCGAATGGCTTCACCTACACCGCCCTGCCATAATTCGTTTTTAATAACAACCGATAAATTATTAATGTTTCCAGACGATTCTGGTAAAATAACTTGTGCTGTTTTTTTGTCGTTGTTACAACTGTTTAAGACCAAAATGGCCGATAATAAGAATAGAATTTTACGCATAATAGTATTGATTTTTAGTAATTTAACCTTTATATAGCTTTAAGGTCATTCCAGGTTTTAAATTACTACCACTAATACCGTTCCATTCTTTAATATTTTGCACAGAAATTCCAGAATGTTTTTGTGCAATGCTCCATAACGAATCTCCTTTTTTAACTACATAATGTTTTTCTTCTGAAGTTTTTGATGATGTAGATGTCGAAGCAACTTGTGGCTCTGAAGGCTTTTTTGGTGCCACATTAGGGTTTCTTGGATAAATGGTAAGGCGTTGGCCAATTTTAAGATTATTACTTCTTAAACCATTCCATTGCTTGATTTGGCTAACACGCACGCCATATTTCCTGGCTATTTTACCTAAATAATCGCCAGACCGTACGGTATATCTTGTTTTAGATTCCGATTCGAAAAATTGTGGTAAAGGTTTTTCACGTTTATCGAATTCGGCTTTAGCAAAAGCGTAAATCAACTCTTCATTAGCCACAAAAGGCCCTATAGCATGTACAGGTAAACGCAGTGTATAATTCTCGTCTTTTATAAAAGGAATAATATCTAATTTATACGACGGATTTAAAAACTGAAGTTCTTCTATATCGACTCCTGTTACTTCAGAAACTTGGTCTAAAGTTATCATTTGCTTTACATGCAAGGTATCGGTTTCCATATAAGCAAACTCTGGCTTGGCTTTAGAAAAGCCTAATTCTTCGGCATTCTCAAAAATATACATGGTTGCCAAAAACGCTGGTAAATATCCTGCAGTTTCGCGAGGTAAATACGGTCTTATATTCCAATAATTTTCGTAACCGCCAGAACGTCTTATCGCTTTAGTAACATTACCTGGTCCTGAATTATATGCGGCCAAAGCCAGATCCCAATCGCCAAAAATTTCGTATAATTTAGATAAATATTTCGCAGCTGCTTCTGTCGATTTTAAAGGATCGCTACGCTCATCTACATAACTACTTACATCTAGTCCATATAGTTTACCTGTAGAAAACATAAATTGCCAAAGTCCAGTGGCTCCTACCCTAGACTTTGCTCTTGGCTTTAAAGCCGATTCTACAATGGCTAAATATTTAATTTCTAACGGAAGATCATAATTATCTAACTCTCTTTCGAACATCGGAAAATAATACTCGCTAAGCATCATAAGCTTTTGAAGCGTTTTACGACGATTTTTTAAATACGATTTTATAACACTTTCCAACGATGGATTATAAGCGACATTAAATGGTGTTTTAGCATCTAACTCTAATAATCTTTTTTTAAGTGTATCGGTATTTAATTCGGGATATTCGACTTCATCGAAAGTTAGTTCGGTAACCGATTCGTAAATAGTATCGTATAAAGTATTACTGTATAATTCCTCTAACCATTGCTTATCTACAGCTGCTGTGTAAGCGTGATCTTGCATATTTTCTATGCTTAAAGAATCTACAACAGGCTTAATGGTTTGAGGCTTGTAATACGTTTGTCCGTCTATAATGGTATCGACCACATAATTTTCGCCAGACACCAACTCATTTTCTGTTAATCTTTGTGTTTTTACTTTTACAACCAAAGAATCTTGGGCAAAAGTTACCGTTACGCATAATAACATTACGCATAATAAGTAAATATTCAGTCGCTTGTTCATTTATAAAACCATTTGAGGTATTAACGTCATCGCGGCTAAATTCGTATTTTTAAACTGAAAATGAAAGTTAAAGTTATAAAACTCTTGTTTTTACGTTATTAAACCGTTTTTTTATCCTAAAATAGCGGCAATTCCTGGTAATACTTTTCCTTCTAAACTTTCTAACATCGCACCACCACCAGTACTTACATAGCTTACTTTATCTTCGAAACCAAACTGTTTTACAGCAGCAACAGAATCTCCGCCACCTACTAAAGAAAAAGCACCGGATTGAGTAGCTTCTGCAATGGCATCGCCTAAAGCTATTGTACCTTTAGCAAAAGTTGGCATTTCGAACACGCCTAAGGGACCATTCCATAAAATGGTTTTAGATTCCATTACCACTTTTTTGAATTGCTCTATAGATTTTGGGCCAGCATCTAAACCTTGCCAGCCTTCTGGTATTGCAGTAACATCTATAATTTTAGTTTCGGCATCGTTACTAAAAGCATTTGCAGCAACAACATCTACAGGAATGTGCACTTGCACACCTTTGGCTTTAGCTTGCTTTAAGATATCTAACGCTAAATCCATTTTATCGTCTTCGCAAATAGAATCGCCTACTTCTCCGCCTTGAGCTTTAATGAAGGTAAAGGTCATTCCGCCACCAATAATTAAGTGATCTACTTTATCTAAAATATTTTCTATAATGGTGATTTTTGAAGACACTTTGGCACCGCCTAACACAGCCAAAACAGGTTTCTCGCCTGTTTCCATCACCTTTTTAATACTTTCAATTTCTTTGGCTAACAAATACCCAAAGCATTTATTTTCTGGAAAAAACTGAGCGACAATAGTTGTCGATGCATGCGCTCTGTGCGCCGTACCAAACGCATCGTTAACATAAATATCGCCTAACTTAGATAATTGTTCCGCAAATTTTAAATCGCCTGCAGTTTCTTCGGCATGAAAACGTAGATTTTCTAACAATAAAACTTCACCTGGTTTTAAATTGGCTGCAGCCTCTTCGGCTACTGGACCTACACATTCTGGAACAAAAATAACGGAAACACCTATTGTTTTTGATACCTCATCTACAATATGTTTTAAAGAAAAAATATCTTGAACACCTTTTGGGCGCCCTAAATGCGACATTAAAATACAACTTCCACCATCTTCTAAAACCTTAATAATTGTTGGTTTTGCAGAAACGATTCTAGTAGTATCGGTAACATTAAAATCGTCGTCTAATGGTACATTAAAATCTACTCTAATTAATGCTTTTTTATTTTCGAAATTAAAATCGTTTAAGGTTTTCATTGTTATTGGTTTTCTTGTTTGTATTACAAATGTAAGTAATAAAATAGAGGTAAAAAACGGGTTTTTTCACGAAAACGTTTTCTATTTTAAAAGTATTTTTAAAAACTCGCTAAGACATTACTCCATTTGTTATTAAACTTCTATTGTTACCAGAAAACTAAATCCTGTAAGTACAAAAACTTTACCAAAAAAAAATATAGTTTTGCAGCATGCTTTTTAAAGATATTTTAGGTCAAGAACATATTAAAAGCCATTTAACACAAAGTGTAGATAATGGCAGAATTCCGCATGCACAATTATTTGTTGGCCCAGAAGGTAGTGGCACTTTACCAATGGCCATTGCTTATGCCCAATACATTTTATGTAGCAATACTGCAGGCGAAAACAATACGGGAAACCAAAGTTGTAATTTAAAATTCAACAATTTTTCGCACCCCGATTTACATTTTGCTTTCCCCGTAACAACTACTGGAAGTATAAAATCTCATCCCGTATCCAGTATGTTTTTAACCGAATGGCGCCAATTACTTAAAGAGCAGCCTTATGGTAATTTATTTGATTTGTATAAACTTTTAGGGGTAGAAAATAAACAAGGACAAATTGGTGTAGACGAAGCCCAAGATATTGTAAAAGCCCTTGCTTTAAAAGCTTACGAAGGAGGCTATAAAGTGATGATTATTTGGATGGCCGAAAAAATGAATACCGCAGCCGCAAACAAACTTTTAAAATTAATTGAAGAGCCACCAAAGCAAACCATTTTTATTTTAATAGCCGAAGAAGAACAACACATACTAAATACCATACGATCGCGATGTCAGGTACTTCATTTTCCTGCACTTGCAGACGATGTTATAAAACAAGCTATAATTAAGGCTTACGACTTAAACGAAACCGAAGCTCAAAAAATAGCGCATCAATCTAACGGAAATTACAACAAAGCCTGCGATTTAGTGTATCACGACTCCGAAGATTCTTTATTCGAAGATTGGTTTGTTATGTGGGTACGAAGCGCATTTAAAGCCAAAGGAAATAAAGCCGCTATTCACGATATTATAACTTGGAGTGAAGATATTGCCAAAAAAGGCAGAGAAACCCAAAAACAGTTTTTACTGTTTTGTATAGATTTTTTTAGACAAGCGTTATTGTTAAATTACAACGCCAACACACTAGTATTTTTTGAGCCTAAATCTGGATTTAAATTAGAAAAATTTGCGCCTTTTGTTCATAATGGTAATATTTTAGACATTTACGATGCTTTAGAAGAAGCCATTTACCATGTAGAACGCAACGGAAATTCTAAAATAGTTTTAACCGATTTATCTATAAAACTAACCCGATTATTACACGCTAAACCATCTTAACTATAGTCTTGAAACATCTGTTAGAACATAGTGCCGAAATTTTAATACTGATTTTCTTATTCATTACCTTTTTAATGAGTTTTTTAGATAAGATTACAGATTGGAACGGCAATATTCTCTTTTTAAAAGATTATTTTTCTAAAAGCTGGTTACGCCGTATTATACCCTTAATACTTGTTAAGGTTGTAATTTTTGAAGCTATAACAACTATTTTATGTGCCTTAGGAATTTATGAAATCATTGCTGCAAAAACGACAACACTTGCTTTAATGGCCAGTATTTTTTCCTGTATTATACTACTTGTATTTTTATTAGGGCAACGCATAGCTAAAGATTATGATGGCGCCAGAAACATTGCCATCTATTTTATTATAGCTGTGTTTGCCGTATATCTCTTTCAGTAAACTATTTTACTCTTCGTCTACAAACGTGTAGGTTTCTTTATACGTTTCTGTTACTCTAAAAAAGCCATACGGATAATTTTCTGGGTTTGTTTCGTTAATACAATTACCACGAAGCTCTACTGGAGTTGGAGCAAATGGATTACCAGAACCAGATTGGCTGTTTAATAATTGCATGTATTTGTAATACCGTTCGGACACGTTATACAAGTTGATATCTACGACATCGCCAGGTTGAAATTCTTCATCTTCATTATCATCATCAAACTTTTCGTAAACCACGCTTATTTCGTTACCATTTTGTAAATCGTCTGAAAGATCTCTTAAATACGGATAGTCTTCATCTCGCTCTTGAAACTTTAAAATATAAAAATTCGTTTCGTCCTCTGGATCATTAAAATAAACATTCACTTCTAGAACATCGGAGAAAAATCCATTGTTTTTAGACTGATTTACACTGGTAATTGGTGTTGTAGGCCGTAAGGTTTCTGTAGCTGTATAGGTTTCGTTATTATAAACAATATTTAAGATATAGGTTTCATTTAACACCGCCTCAAAATTTTTTGTAGTGTATGTACCATCGTTATTATCGGTAAACAATATGGTGTCATTTGTACTGCTTCGTGTTACTGTTACGGTTCCTCCTGTTACAGCATTATCCGAAGTGGTATCGAAATATGGTGTTGTAGTACTTAATTTTATGGTTTGTTGTTTACCATCCGTTCCGTTTTGCCAGTCTAAAGAAGCTTCAATAACTAAACGCGGATCTGCTGTTGGAACATCTACATCTATTACATCGGTACACGATGTAAACAAAGTAAGAATAAATAGAAAAGAATATATATACGATTTCATGGGATTAAAATTTAAAGTTATACGTTACCGAAGGTACAATACCAAAAATGGCAGTTCGTGTGGCTTCATTTACACCCGTTTCTAAGTTTTGCCCAAACGAAATAGATGCGGCATTTTTGCGATTATAAACATTATAAATACTAAATACCCACTCGCCTTTCCAACGGGCATTTGGTTTGTAATTTGGCTTAAATGTCGCCGCCAAATCTAATCGGTTGTAAGATGGTAATCTATCGGCATTACGGCTTCCATAATTAGCTACAGATAAACCTTCGTACTCGTATTGCCCAACAGGATAAGTAACTGGTCGGCCTGTTTGAAAAATAAAGTTACCGCTAAAACTCCATTTTTCAGTCAGTTTATAACTTCCCGTAAGCGAAACATCATGAGTTCTGTCGTAAGGTGTATAATACCATTCGCCTTTATTTATACCTGGTCCACCAGCCTTTCCCCCTGGGGTTTTTTGTTCAGATTTAGAAATGGTATATGCTAACCAACCTGTAAATTTTCCTTTGTTTTTGCGCAGCAACAATTCCAGTCCGTAAGCTCGGGATTCGCCTTCTAAAATCTGGGTTTCTATATTATTATTGGCTATTAAATCGGATCCATCTATATAATCTATTCGGTTATCTACAGTTTTATAATAGGCTTCTGTTTCTACAGAAAACATACCGTTTTGTAACTCTTTAAAGTAACCCACAGAATATTGATTGGCCATTTGTGGATTTACAAAAGGGCCACTTGGTGTCCATACATCCAATGGCGTGGCATTAGCGGTATTAGAAAGCAAACTTAAATATTGTGCAATTCTAGAAAATCCTAATTTTACCGAAGCAGTTTCGTTAAGTTGATAGGCTAATCCTAATCGGGGTTCGAAATTCGAAAAATCGGCAATGGTTTCGCCTTTATCGTAATCAATTTCACCAGTCATTATACCTTCTTCATAAATACCTAAGGCTTCGTTATACACTACAGGCTGATTGTTTAGATATGTTGCTATAGGCTGGCCGCCCAAACGTTTAAACATACTAAATCGCAAACCCAATTGTACATTCAATTTCTCCGAGAATTTATGTTCGGCATTAACATATAAACCGCCTTCTAACGCTCTTTTTTTATCTAATATATCTTCGTTAATAGAGGAGTCTTCATCGACTGGTCTTACTTCGCCTGGATTAAAATTATAGGTAATGGCACTAGCTCCAAAATCTATTGTGGTTTTATTGTTTAAATAGTATTTAAAATCGTATTTAACATTAAAGTTTTTAATACTAGAGGTCCAATCTAGGCCTACAAAATTTAGCTCTAAACCGTAATCGTAGTCGCCATAAATAAACGATAAATTAGAAAACAACTTATCGTTAAACACGTGGTTCCAACGCAAATTTAATGTACTGTTTCCGTAAGCATTTTTAAAAGCATCGTCGAAATTTAAAATATCTCTACCAAAATATCCTGAAAGGTACAGCCTGTTATTTTGATTGATTTCGTAATTACCCTTTACATTAAAATCGTAGAAAAAAGCAGTATTATCTTGGTCTGCTAATTTTAAAAATAAATGGGCGTAAGACGATCGGCCAGCAACAATAAAAGACCCTTTATTTTTTAATATTGGCCCCTCTGCCGCCAATCTGCTGGATATTAAACCAATACCACCTGTTAAATTGAAATTTTTACTATTACCATCTTTTTGACGAATATCTAAAACCGAAGAAACACGACCACCATAATTGGCTGGAATATTCCCTTTATACAATTTCATATCTTTAACAACATCGGCATTAAACACCGAAAAGAATCCAAACAAATGCGATTCGTTAAAAATGATAGCCTCGTCTAATAACACCAAATTCTGATCTGTTGCACCACCACGCACATTAAACCCATTAGACCCCTCGCCATTATTGGTAACACCAGGCAATAATTGAATGGATTTTACAACATCTACCTCGCCTAAAACAGCAGGTATTTGTTTTATTGTAGCACTTTTTATTACGGCGACACTCATTTGTGGATCTCTAATATTTGCTTTTTCGGTTTCTTCGGCAGTAATAACCACTTCATCTAAGGTTGTGGTATCTTCCTGAAGCTCGAATGATATGCTTTGATTTTTATCTAAAACAATTTCCTTTTTAATAGTAACATATCCCAAATACGAAACCACTAAGGTATAATTTCCTTTTGGAGCTGTAAGCGAATAAAAACCGTATGTGTTTGTTATACCACCAGCAGAAGTGTTTTCCAAAAAAACAGACGCCCCAAATACCGACTTACCATTAGCAAAATCGCTAATCGTTCCACTAACCGTAAATGTTTCTTGAGCGTAGGTATAGCAGCTAATTATTAAAAATAAATAAAAACTTAATTGAAATTTCATAGCGTGTTTTAAAGATTGAACGGGTACAAAGCAAAGCAATTTTGCAATGAAAATAAGACTAAATATGTGCTTTTGAAATAAATTATTTTAAACATAATCTTATAACTACATTTTATAACAATTATTTTCTGAGCATAAAAAAAGCCAAACACATTTAATGTTTGGCTGTAATACGACTGTTTAAAACATTCTATTTTTTATAAGAATCGTTAAGGGCTTTTATTAAAGTCTCAGTTAAGTCTTCTGAGTCCTTACCATACATAACACTTCCAGCTTCGTTACTTCCTAAAATGAAATCGTAATTATTAGATTCCCCATAATTTTTTACGAATTTTCTTACTTTTGAAATCAAAGAATCTATTTCTTTTTGACTTTCCGATGCAATTTGTTGTTCTGTCATCTGAATTTGTTGCTGAATCATTTGTTGCTTTCTACCTAATTCTTGATAACGTTGTTGCGCTTTATCTTGAGACATAGAACTTGCTTGCTGTTGAAATTCCTGATACTCGGCTTGAAATGATTGAGCCAAACTATCCGTAAGCTTACTTGAAGCTTCTATTTGCGATTTGTATTTAGATTCAACATCTATTTTTTCCTGATATTCGTTTACTAATTTAGAATTATCTACAAATCCAATTTTTTGAGATTGCTGGCAAGACGCTAAAGTCATTAATGTAACGACTAAAATTGATATTTTTTTCATCGGGTTATTAAAATTTATTTATCAGAACAAAAATAGAAAAGTAATAACGATAACATCTGCTTTGCATGTTAAAACCCTAGTATTAGATAAATTGATACTAAAAAAACAATTAATAAATAATATTGATTAAAAATGAAGTAAAATAAAGCGTTTTAAGCGGTTTTTAAAAAACACACTACACTTTACCTGTTTTCGAACATTCGATAGCTTATTACGCTTAAAAATGAGTTTTTACGCTTTTTTAACCATATAAATCAACGACGAGTACTCTCCAGAACGTTTTGCCTTCATATTAGATAGCATTCCTATTCTAAAAGCATTAAACACATTCATTTTTCCTGTTTTATATTTTTCGGAAAGTAGGCTTACATAAAACGCATCAAAAAACATGGGTAATGTTTTTTCAACTAATAATTGTTGTTGTTCCAATAATTGAGATAAACCTTTTTTTGAAAAATGCCATAAATGTCTAGGTACATCGTATGCTGCCCAAAATGCTTTATAGTAATTGGCATCGTAACTTTTATAATTTGGAACAGCTATTATTAACTTGCCATTAGGTTTTAATAAAGAAGTATAAAATGTAATTTGTTCTTCTAAATCAGGTAAGTGTTCTAAAACATGCCAAAGTGTTACAACATCAAAAGAAGAGATTTTTAACGTTTCAGTTTCATTGGCATTTAAAACAGATTGATTGTTTTTTAATTTTTGCTGCGCCAATTTTCGGGCAGCATCGTTAGGTTCTACTCCGCGAACCGACCATCCATTTTTTTGGGCCAAGGCTAAAAAATCACCTGTACCACACCCTACATCTAAAACCGATTTTTCTTCGGAAGCATAACTATTAATTAATTTCAATTTGTTTTGCAACGCCACACTTTTAACCGCATGATAAACGCGTTCGAACACATTTCGTTTACCATCGGTATGCGAAATATAATCTTCGCTTTTATAATATTGCCCTAACTCCTCCCCTTTTGGTTGTGGTGTTGTAATTAAAATATCGAAATCTGTTGCTCGCTTTAATTCAAATTTCTCTCCAGAAACGGAAAAATCTTCACAGTGTAGTACTGTAGTTTTTTGGGGAATAATCATAAACTTTAATAAAGGATTGAAATTGTTTAGAGATGCTTTTACTCCTGTTAAACAATAAAAATAGGATAAACTATTTTAGGTGTTCCACGTGGAACACCTAAAATTATCTGCCCATATAAACAAGTAAAACAGAAATATCGTTAGGAGAAACACCACTAATTCGTGATGCTTGAGAAATAGTTGTAGGCTGGATTTTCTTTAATTTTTCGCGAGCTTCAAAACTCATAGATTTAATTTTAGAATAATCGTAATTAGCTGGAATTTTAATATCTTCTAATCTTGATAACTTATCGGCATTGTTTTTTTCCTTTTCGATATAACCAGAATATTTAACTTGAATTTCGGCTTGCTCGATAATCTCACGATCTAAATCATGTTCTACAATAAAATTTTCTATTTCTTCAATTTGTCTAACATCGGACATATCGATATTTGGTCGCGCAAAAATTTTAAACAATTTACCAGATTGATTTACTAAAGCAGACTCTTTAGATTCTAAAATAGGATTTACAACCTCAGGTTTAACGCTTGTATCCTTAAAAAATTGTACAAATTCATCGGCTTTAGTTTGCTTTTCTTCCATGCGTTTAAGACGCTTTTCTGTAGCCAAACCAATTGCATAACCTTTAGGCGTTAATCTAAAATCGGCATTATCCTGTCTAAGTAACGTTCTATATTCTGCTCTTGAAGTAAACATTCTATAAGGTTCTTCTGTACCTTTAGTAATTAAATCGTCTATTAAAACACCTATGTAAGCTTCACTACGTTTTAATATAAATTCATCTTTCTCCTGAACTTTCAAACTGGCATTAATACCAGCCATCAATCCTTGCGAAGCTGCCTCTTCATACCCTGTAGTTCCATTAATCTGACCTGCGAAATATAAGCCATTAATCAACTTTGTTTCTAACGTATGTTTAAGTTGCGTTGGCGGAAAATAATCGTATTCTATAGCATAACCCGGACGGAAAAATTTCACGTTTTCGAATCCAACCACAGAGCGTAAAGCTTTAAATTGAACATCTTCTGGAAGTGAAGTAGAAAAACCATTAACATAAACTTCGCAGGTATTCCATCCTTCAGGCTCTATAAACAACTGATGACGATCTTTATCTGCAAAGCGATTAATTTTATCCTCGATAGAAGGACAGTATCTTGGTCCTAAACTTTTAATTCTTCCGTTAAACATAGGCGAACGATCGAAGCCTTCACGCAACAAATCATGTACCAATGTGCTCGTATACGTCATATAACAAGACCGTTGTTTTATTAGCGGCTTGGTAACATCAGAATAAGAGAATTTCTCTGGCTGTTCATCACCAGGTTGTTCTATCATTTTAGAATAATCTAGGGAGCGACCATCCACTCTAGGCGGTGTTCCCGTTTTCATTCTACCAGACGTAAATCCTAAATCAACTAACTGTTCTGTTATACCAGTTGCAGCGCGTTCACCAGCTCTACCTCCACCAAAATTCTTATCTCCTATATGTATTAATCCGTTTAAAAAAGTTCCATTAGTAAGTACGACTGACTTGCAACGCACTTCAATTCCAAGTGAGGTTTTAACACCTACAACACGATCACCTTCTATAATTAAACCAGAAACCATGTCCTGATAAAAATCTAAATTAGGAGTTTGCTCAAGCATTAAACGCCAATCTTCAGCAAAGCGCATTCTGTCGCTCTGCACCCTCGGACTCCACATTGCTGGTCCTTTAGATTTATTAAGCATTTTAAACTGGATAGCAGAAGTATCGCTAACAATACCACTATATCCCCCTAAAGCATCTATTTCTCGAACGATTTGTCCTTTGGCAATTCCACCCATAGCAGGATTACAAGACATTTGCGCAATGTTTTGCAAATTCATAGTAATAAGCAAGGTGCTACTACCCATGTTTGCAGCAGCAGCCGCAGCCTCACTACCAGCATGACCAGCTCCTACAACAATAACATCATACTCTCTATCGAACATACATATATATTTTAAATTGTAATTGTTCCACGTGGAACATCTCTAATTTTCTTTACAGTTTACTTAAGTAATAATCCTCTTTACTGCGCATAAGTTTAGCCTCAGAATCGGTTTTATCTTTATAACCACAGTAATGCAAAATACCATGGATGATAACACGGTGTAATTCATTTTCTAAAACAGTATTAAAATCAACAGCGTTATCTTGAACACGTTCTATGGAAATGTAAATATCACCATGTAGTTGCTTTCCTACTGAATAATCGAAACTAATTATGTCTGTCAACGTGTCGTGATTAAGGAATTCTACATTCAATTTATGAAGATATTCGTCGTCACAAAATATATAATTTATATCGCCTTCAGAACATTCCTCTTCTTCAATGGTAGCCGAAATCCATGTTGTTAATTCGGCTTCATTATCTATTATGAAGTCGGTTTCGTAATTAAAAACTATCATTATTGATTATTAAAATACTGTTGAACCTTAAGTTTAAATAATTGCTGCAAAGGTATAACTTGTCTATTTAATATTTCAGTAGTATTAAAATATTGTTTAGCATCGGGTATTTTACTGTTGGTTATGTTTTGAAATTGTTGTTGATTAGTTTCAGATTCACGTTTTGTATCTTGATTCTGTTTAAAAGTTGCATCTTCCAATTTCAAAAGTTGATGCTCAAAATGAATCATTTTTTCCATGGTCTCTTTAGTGATGCCATTATTAATTAAATCCATTTCGATATTCTCCATTTGGCGAATCAAACTACGCTCTTGAGTATTTAAACCAGATTGTTTTAGTTGATTCTCTAATTGAAAACGCAGCTCTTGTTGCTTCTGATAAATTTGATACAATTCGCCATTTAAGCCTTCAGAACCTTGCCCTTTACTCTCACTTTGTTTACCAGAAGCATTAGGTTTATTACCAGATTGTTGGCCTTGCTCTTTCCCTTCAGATTCGCCTTGACCTTCTCCTTGTTGTTTTTGTAAGCCCTTTTGCATTTGTTTATTAAGTTCTTGCTGACTCATGATAATATCTTGTAATTGGCCTTCACCTTGGCTTTGTTTATTTTTAGATCCTTTCCCAGAAGATGAAGAAGAGGCATTAAGTTGATCTTCCATATTATCTAAAATATTACTCAACATATCGGCTAAAGTATTTGCTGCGGTAAACGCATACTGCTGAGACGACACACCTTGATAAATTCTATTTTCAGAAAATTCATCTAAAGATTTATCAATATTATAATACACATTAGAAATTTCTGTATTTACCTGTTCGGACAACATAGGCTGACGTAAGGATAAAGCAAATAAACTATCGTCTACATGCTCGAAATAAGCACGCAAATCGTGCTGTTTACGCAAATACGAAGCGTATTTATTATGATTAACTTGAATACGTTTAAAATCATTCATAAGGGCTTCTTCATCGAACGAAAACAACAGTACGTTATCTAAAATTTGTCGTAACATTTCGGCATCTTCTTCTAATTGTTCACCTGAATCCATTTGCATAGCCGATTGCATTTGCTGGCTCATTTGTTTCATTTTTTGGCCTGCTTGTTTTTGTTTTTGCTTCGCTTTACTTTTTTGAGTATCCTGATTAGAATTCAATTCTTGCTTCTCGGATTGTTCTAATTGAGATTTTGCATCTTGTTGATGCGATTTAACATCTTCCTCTCCTACTTCATCACGCGGTAAATCCATAGGTTTTTTTAAATCCTTATTATCTTTCGCCAAAGAATCTAATTGCTTGGTAATATCTTCAAAACGCTTATTTAAGTCCTCTTGCTTTTTAGATGTATTGTCGTCATTCTCTTCTGAAAGTTTCAATTGGTCGTTTGCCAATTGATCGATATCCTCTTGCAATTTTTCCATCTTTTTAGCTACGTAAAATCGTTTGGTTAATTCTAATAATTGTTCTAAACTGCGTTTCTGATTTTTATTTTGTTTAGATAACTGATCTAGCTTTCGGTTAAGATCATCATTATTAATTTTATCTTGAAGCTCTTCTAATTCCTGAAGCAATTTCTCGTCTTGCTTTAATTGTTCTTCGTGTTCTTTAAGACGTTTATTTAATTCATCTTTTGATGCATCTTGCTCTTGATTATTTTTTTGAAATTCTTCTAAATTATCTTGAAACGACTTATTAAAACGTTTCATTAATTGCTCTTGCTGTTTTTGATTTTGGATGATATTCTCTAATTTCTTTTTATCACTAAAATTTAAACGCTGATTGGCTTTATGCGATTGATTTAATTCCTGCAATTGCTTTTCGTTTTTTTCGAAAGTTTCTAGAGAATTGCTTAAATTATTTATCGATTCCTGTTGTTGCTGTAATTGTTTATTTTCCTGTTCCGATGCTGTTGACTGACGGTAATAAAACGTTTCGCTTTTTGTGCGTTTGTAGCCATGTAAAACATCGTTATCAAAAACTTCATAATGCAAACTGTAAGCGGTACCAGGTTCTAATGTCAATTGGTCAGGAAAAGCACTTATAAACTCATCGACATTAGATTTAGATACTGGCATTTCGATATACTGAACACCCTTAACATCATCGGTTTTATAATACGCCAGTCTCAATTTATGCAAACCATAATCATCGCTTAATTGACCACGAAAATACATGGTCGATAAATCTACTGTATCTTTAACCATTTCTACCTTCATCTCGGGGTAATCATCTTTAACAACTTCCAGAGAAAAATTTAACTCTTCGTAATTTTTAAGCCTAGTGTTGCTCGTACTTAGACTATAGTTTAGTGTTTCGTGTAAAGTTTTTGAAGCTTCAAAAGTATTTCCTTGTTTTTTAAACACTACGGTATCGTTAGCAAATAATTGAACTTGATTGGTCGATTTAGTATTCAAAATCCAACTGACCTTCGTGCCTTCAGGAATAATAGCATTGCCAGAGCTTTTTAAAACCTCATCTTGTTTTTGAGTATAAGCTGGATAATCTAAAACCATATCAAAACCTATAAGTTTTGGGACTTCTACAAGTTGTAATGTATAAGGTTTAGATGAAACTCCGTTAGCCTGTAACTGAAAGGAAATATCTTGTTTAGGGCGACTAAATACATATTCGAAACCACCAAGTTCAGATGGAGTTAATAAGTAAGTTTCGTTATTAAAATGTATTTCTGCTTGTTCTGGAACCACATTACCAACTGTTTTTACTAATAACTTAAAATCGGTATTTTCTAAGGTTTGTAAACTATCGTTAATTACAAAAAACTGAAAAGGAGCTGGTGGTTCGTAGGCCGTTCTATAATCTACAACACGTTTGTAACTATCTGTAAACCAATTCATTTTACCTAATACAATGGCTAAAAAAATAATAAAAACTGGTATGCAAGCATATTTTAAATACTTAACATTATGTCTAAAATTTATAGCAAGTTTAAAGGGAATTGGCGATAACTCCAGAGATTTCTGATCGATACTCGCTAAAAGTAAATCCGATTGCGATTGGTTTTTACTCAGTTGTAAAACATTCAATAATTTATCGTTCACTTCAGGAAAATGATTCCCGATAAGTCGCGAAGCTTCTTCGTAATTTATACCACGTTGCAATTTAAATAACTTGGTTAATGGCACAACAATAAACTTTGCGAATAAAACCAATTCTACAATTACAAACAGCCAGAATAATACAGTTCTGGCAGTCGTATTTAACCACAAAAATTGCTCTATTAACAAGGTTATTATAAGATACAAAAGTCCGATAGAAAAAAACAAAATCGTGCCTTTTATAAGTTCATTCACATAAAATCGTCTTATAAAGCCTTCTAACTTTTGTAATATATTTTTAAAATTATTCAATTTTCAACGTATTTAACTCACTAATCTACAACAATAATTTTAGTTTATAACAGCCACCTTTTGTAAGAAACTGTTAAACTGCAGACTACAAAATTAAATGATAATCCATTATCTGTAATACGAAATCTTTTATAGTAACACTTATCCCGTTATCTTTGCAGTCTTAAATTAAAAAACATGACTAAAAATGTTCGTGTGCGTTTTGCACCAAGCCCTACCGGACCACTTCATATTGGTGGTGTACGTACAGCTTTATTCAATTATTTATTTGCGAAAAAACATAACGGTACTTTTGTTTTAAGGATTGAAGATACCGACCAAAACAGATATGTAGAAGGTGCCGAAAACTATATTATTGAGGCCTTAAACTGGTGTAATATTCCGTTTGATGAAGGCCCAGGAAAAAACGAAAAATTTGGTCCGTACAGACAAAGCGAACGTAAAGCATTATATAAAAGTTATGCCGAGCAATTAATTGCTTCTGGTAATGCTTACTATGCTTTTGATACTGCAGAATCGTTAGATTTTCACAGAAAAGATCACGAAGAAAAAGGGAAAACTTTTATCTATAATTGGCACAATCGTTTAAAGTTGAACAATTCGTTAGCGCTTTCTGAAGCAGACGTTCAAGCTAAATTAGATGCTGGCAAAGATTATGTTATTCGTTTTAAATCGCCTCAAGACGAAACTTTGCATTTAAAAGATATGGTGCGTGGCGATATTAAAATCGATACCAATATTCTAGACGATAAAGTATTGTTTAAAAGCGATGGTATGCCAACTTACCACTTAGCGAATATTGTAGACGACCATTTAATGGAAATTACTCATGTTATTCGTGGCGAAGAGTGGCTGCCTTCCCTAGCCTTACATTATCAGCTTTACAAAGCCTTTGGTTGGGATGCTCCAGAATTTGCTCATTTACCACTCATTTTAAAACCAACAGGAAAAGGTAAATTAAGCAAACGCGATGGCGATAAACTTGGTTTTCCGGTATTTCCGTTAGAATGGACAGATCCAAAAACCAACGACGTTTCGCGTGGGTATAAAGAAGATGGTTATTTTCCAGAAGCTGTTATTAATTTCTTAGCCTTTTTAGGATGGAATCCAGGAACCGAACAAGAATTATTCAATTTAGAACAATTAATTGAAGCTTTCGATATTGCTAGAGTAAACAAAGCAGGTGCTCGATTTGATCCCGATAAAATAAAATGGTTTAACCACCATTATATGCAGGAACAAACTAACGACAGTTTAGCCGAAACGTTTAAAAATCAACGTGAAGAATTAGCCGATATCGATGTGAATTATGTGGCTATGGCCGTTGGTTTAATTAAAGAACGCGCTACGTTTGTTTCCGATTTATGGGATTTAAGTCATTTCTTTTTCATTGCGCCACAAGCGTACGACGAGAAAGCCTATAAAAAAGCTGTTAAAGAAGATACTAGAGCACTTTTAAGCGAATTGGCTACACAAGTTAATACCATTGAAGATTTTGAAGTAGAAACTATTCAAACTACTGTAAAATCGTGGATTACTTCAAAGGAAATAGGTTTTGGAAAAGTAATGATGCCTTTACGACTCGCACTTGTGGGCGCCTTACAAGGCCCCGATGTTTTTGACATTATGTTTATGATAGGTAAACAAGAAACCATAAATAGAATAGAAAATTTAGCAACTACCATATAACTAAAAAAAGGCACTTCTTAAAAAAAAGTGCCTTTTTTAATGGATGAATGTATAGTTGGTTACTGCTTTATAAATTTAATAACGTTAGATGCATTTTTAAAATTAACCACATAAATACCTTTAGATAAATGCGATACTTGTACCGTATTATGAGTAGCATTAATATCTGCTGAAAGTATTTTTTGCCCCATAATGTTATAAATGCTAATGGTGTGGTTAGTTGTTATATTTTTAAAAGTAATGCTTTCTTTAGCTGGATTAGGATACAAAACAATATTATAGATATCGGCAGTATCTACACTTAATTTAGCACATTCGTATGTTGGTAAATCGTAGCCTGTGGTGTTAAAAATATCTGTTATTGTGGCAATATTTTCGCAACTTAAGCCCATATCTATTGCAGCTTGTCTGATTGCCAATGCTGCTTCTGGCTGATTACTTTTACTAGTAGTCATGGCTAAACCTTCTAGAACAATCTTATCGGTGGTTTCTTTACCCAAAGCATCCCAAACCTTCATTAATGCCGTTGCAAAAATCTGGCCGTCTTTATGTACTTTTCCTTTTAAGCCTTCTGGATATGTTGCTTCATAATTTGTAACTCTTCCACTCCAAAATTCGTTATGGCCATCCCATTTAAACACATTATTATACGCATTACTAGAGCGCGAACTATTGGCTTTTTGCAAACCTCTACTATACGATTGTGCCCAGTAATCGCCAAACCCTTCACTTAAACCTTCAACTTGCGAAATACTTCCTTGAATAAGCCATTCGTGAATACCATGCCCTAATTCGTGTACAATAACATCGGCATCTTCCCCATCGTCTACGCCACCTATTCCAAATTTTAAAGCACCTCCACCGTAAGATGAATTATCGGCTCCGTTAAAAGCATGCGGATCGAAATAAATTAAACCATTATTATACATACATTGTAACGGAATACCCAGCGTTTCGTTAATATAACGCATACTATTATCTATATGATAATACACATTTACAGCCTCGAACCCATCTTGGTCGCGTGTAAAATTAAATACTGGCGAACTTTGCTCGAATAAGCCTGTTTCTGGATTTTGTAATTCTTTTATTTCAGAATATCGCCCTTTTAATTTATACAAACCATTTTCGCTGGCTGCTATTGTAAAAGTGACTTCGTTTCTGGCAGTATTAAGCGCTTCATTGGTTTCATCTTCATTGTCAACAAACAAGCCACCGTATTCTTGACCGCTAGCCGATAAAGGATCTGGATTAAAAATGGTACCATGAGCTTCTACAGTTTCAATTTTGTCATCGGTATCATCATCATGGGTATCGTGGTCGTGATGGTAATGTGCAATATCCTTAGTACTTAAAACATTACCGGTTTTAGCATCAACTATAGTTTCCCAAAATCCGTTTAAGGTTTTAGAAATTGTAGTAACACGATACACCAAATGCGTAGTTTCTAACTCGTTATAGACATATAATTTTGCATCTTTTTGAGTTATAGTACCCATTATATTTAAGTGTTTTGCAGCAATTTGCACCGCATTGTCTGCTTCAAAATTTGGTGTCGTGTTTATATAAGAAACGGTTCTATTATAGTCGCCAGAATGAAAAGTAACTTCATTATTTTTAGACACATGAACCGAAATATCTACACCATAAACAGGCACATTATTTATGTATTGCCCATAACGAAACGTTTCTCCTGTTAATCCAGTTTTATTGAAATTTTTCTGTAAATGTGTTGCCGATCTTTGGCTAGTAAAATCGCCAAAATGTTGTGTTATCCAAGCATTAGCAACAGCCTCATTTTGGCTTTGCGAAAAGGTTATTTGAGTAGTACAAAATAGTACTCCCAAAAGAGGTAATATCCTGCGAATCATAATTGTAGATTTGATTAATAGCTACTCAAATATATCGCAATCACTAAAGAAATTTGGAATCTTAACTTTTAAAACGTTGAATTGAAATTTTTTATGGGTGAATGAAAATGAATTTGCTTTTAATCTAAGAAATATGCCTTTTATTTTAAGCTAAATCTGTTAATTTTAAAGCATTATGTAACATTTTAGTGGCTTTTTACTACTAATACATTACTAAATCATGTTAAAATAGATGATGATTATCTCCTTTAATCCACAAATAAAAAACTACATTTAGTATTCACAAATGTCTAACTCTTAAAAACTACAATCATGTCCATTTTTCTTATGCCTTTATTATTTATTGGAATTGTTATTCTAATAACCTCCTTTTTTACAGTAAAACAACAATCGGCTGCCATAATAGAACGCTTCGGAAAGTTTCAAAGCATACGCCATTCTGGCTTACAATTAAAAATTCCCTTGGTAGACAGAGTTGCAGGGCGCTTAAGCTTAAAAATTCAGCAATTAGATGTTATTGTTGAAACTAAAACCTTAGACGATGTTTTTGTACGCTTAAAAATATCGGTTCAGTTTAAAGTTATAAAAGACAAGGTTTACGATGCCTTCTATAAATTAGACTATGCACACGACCAAATTACCTCGTATGTATTTGATGTTGTTCGTGCCGAAGTTCCTAAAATGAAATTAGACGACGTTTTTGTAAAAAAAGACGATATAGCCATAGCCGTTAAAACCGAACTTAACGATGCGATGTTAGATTACGGCTACGACATCATTAAAACGCTTGTAACAGACATAGACCCCGATGCACAGGTAAAGGCAGCTATGAACCGAATTAACGCCTCAGAACGCGAGAAAATAGCTGCACAGTTTGAAGGTGATGCCCAACGTATATTAATAGTAGAAAAAGCCAAAGCAGAAGCCGAGAGCAAACGTTTACAAGGTCAAGGAATTGCAGACCAACGTCGCGAAATTGCACGCGGACTCGAAGAATCTGTAGAGGTATTAAATCGCGTAGGTATTAATTCGCAAGAAGCCTCTGCATTAATAGTTGTTACCCAACATTACGATACACTGCAATCTTTAGGCGAAGAAACCAATAGTAACTTAATACTTTTACCTAATGCGCCGCAGGTTGGTAGCAATATGTTAAACGATATGGTAGCCAGTTTTACAGCAAGTAACCAAATTGGAGAAGCTATGAAAGAAGCAAGAAAAAATACTAAAAACGAGTAATCATGATTATTACAACCACACCCACACTAGAAACCCATAAAATATCTAATTATTTAGGTATAGTAACTGGCGAGACCATTATTGGTGCCAATTTTATAAAAGACTTTTTTGCAGGCATTCGCGATGTTGTTGGTGGCCGATCCAGTTCTTACGAAAAAGTATTACGAGAAGCGAAAGACTCGGCTTTAGAAGAAATGAAATACCGTGCCCAAAAAATGGGCGCCGATGCTATAGTAGGCGTAGATTTAGACTACGAAACAGTTGGACCAAATGGAGGCATGCTTATGGTAACAGCTTCGGGTACTGCGGTTAGCTTTTAATTTCTTATCTAATAAGATGTAAACTAAATACCCCTTAAAACTGTGTTTTAAGGGGTATTATCAAGATATTGAAAATTTATTTACTACTAATTCATCTTTTTTATTAATCGTCTGAAGCTACATAAATAACAGTAGTGTCTTGTACAATTTCGTTATTTGTATTCTTCCATGGCTTATAGTTTTTATATTCATGACCGCTTAATTTAGAACGCTCAGAACCAAATGCTATGGTTGAATATGTTTTTTCTGAAGTATTTTTCCAAGGCTTCTGGTTTTTATAAGCTGGACCTGTTAACTCTTTTTTGTTAGATACTGCGTACACTAATGTAGGTTTACTATCGCTTTTTCCAGGTTTATAATTTTTATATGCTGGCCCTGTTAATTCGCTTCTGTCTTGTGCAAAAGCTGCTGTAGATGCTATAAATACTAGAGCTAAGATTAAGGCTATGTTTTTCATAATTATATATGTTTAATTTGTTCTCTACAAAATTAAACACAATACCATGCTTTTGCGGTTAACAAAAATCACGTAATTTATATCCGTATAAATACGGATGCCTGACTTAAATTAAATTAATTTGTGTCGCCTTTTTTATAAGCTCAGCTGTATTTTTTACTTCTAACTTTTTTAAAACATTTGCTCTGTGGGTTTCTATAGTTCTGGTACTTACAAATAATTTAGCAGCAATTTCTTTAGTTGTAAGCCCTTCGGATATTAAACCTAAAACCTCTTTTTCTTTATTAGATAATATGTTTTCGCTTACCTTATGTTCAGACATAAAATTAATCATCTTCTCGGCTATATTAGGACTAAAGTATTTCTTGTTTTGACTTACCAGTCGAATAACCTTAATTAACTCGTCTTCATCGGTATTTTTTAACAAGTAACCGTAAGCACCTGCTTTTGCACTTTTAGCAATGTAATTGCCATCGTTATGCATAGAAATGATAATAGGTTTTATATTGGTATTATAGTCTTTTAAAGTTTTTAGCACTTCAAAACCATCCATATTTGGCATGGTAAGATCTAGTAAAACAATATTTACATCGGGTATGGATTGAATTGCGTTTATAAACTGATTACCATCGCCTACCATATCTACCACTTCTATATCGTCGTGTTTTATTAATAGTTCTTTTAAACCATTTCTAAACAGTTCGTGATCGTCTGCTATTATAACTTTTATTTTATTCATAATTCTATGGGTAATTCTATTTCTACTGTTGTACTGCCTGGTTTAGATTGTATTTGTATTTGGCCATTACACATTTCTACACGCTCTTTAATGTTAATAATACCAGAACCTAACTTTACGTGTTTTAAATCGAAACCTATACCATCATCAAAATAAAAAAGGGAAATAAAATCATCGAATTCGGATAACGAAATCCTTATGGTATTGGCTTTAGCGTGTTTTAAAGCATTATTAACCAACTCTTGCCCTATTCTAAATAAATTAATAGCTTGATTTTTAGTGATTTTACTATGGCTATCTTGTGTTAAATCTTCAAATATTATAGAAATTCCAGATGTTTTTTTAATACTTTCTACAAAATTGGTTAAGGCCACACCAATGCCAAAATCTTCTAAAGTTGAAGGCATTAAAGCGTTAGACATTAACCGAATTTCTGAAATTGTAGTATCTATAATTTTAATCATATCCTGCTTTTTGTCTTTATCGTGAACTTTATTTTCTACATAAAATTTTAAAGATGTTAACAAGGGCCCTATACCATCGTGTAGTTCGCGCGACAATCGGTGTCTTTCGTTTTCTAGGCCATCTACTAATTGTCTTTTAGTATTAATTCTGTTTATATTTTCTTTATTTCTAAATTCAATCAATTTATCCCGCATTTTTATAAGGCTTTTTCCTAACACATCGTTTTCGCCTTTCGGAACATAATTAGAATTAAGATCCATTTTACCCAATTCTCTAGAAAAGGTTACCGCACCTTGTAACGACTTTTTAAGCAAATCGAGGGCTTCAAACATTTCTTTAATTTCATTGGAGTTTTTACCAAAAGTATTCGTTTGATTATAATCGCCCGCAGCCATAATTTTTAGGCTTTTTCGCATATTGTGAATTGGGTTGGTAATAATATTGGTTAAGAAAAGTGATAATATAATAGCAACAATCATTATTAAAAAAATTAGTCCTAATAAACGCAATTGTAACTGTTCTAAAGGCGCCATAACTTCGCTGGTATCTATTTCAGAAAGTATCGCTAATTTTAAATGAGACATACTAATTGGGCTGTAAACGCTATAGACTTCTACACCGCGATAATCTTTAAAAACACCACGCCCCACAGTACCCGATAAGGCTTCTACAACACCTTTAGTTTTAACATTTATGGTCGAGGGTATTTTGTCTGGAAAGAATCGCGATTGCGACCGCATCTTAAAATCTTCGCCAACTATATATGATTCTCCACTATTACCCATACCTGCACGTTCTAACAAAATATCCTTTATTTTATCGTGATCCATTAGTCCTACTTTAGTTAAGGTATCTCTATGCCATACAAAACCTATAGCACTTCGCCTGTTGGTATTGTAGGGTGTAAAATCGTAAATACCTGAGGTTTTTAATATGGTTTCTGGAACTTCAAAATTTAAAGTATCGGTAACTGTATCATTCTGATTTAAAAATTGTTGCCATTCTGTTGTTATTAAATTTTCTACCTGAATTTGTTTCAGGGTTTTTATAGAATTTAACTGCAATAAAATTCTATCGTCTAAAACTTTAGAAAATTGATTGTAAAAAGTGATGGATAGCATGAGAATGACTAAAAAAATCAAACTGTTTATAATAATTAAAATTAAGGTTCTTAATTGCATGCTACGACTTAAAATTACTCGAATTATTTAAAGGTAATAAAAACTGATATACAGTAAAACATTGACAAAAAAATAACCCCTTAAACGTGTATTTAAGGGGTTATTAAAAATTATAAAAAGTATTTTTTTAAAGTTCTGAAGCTACAGCTGCTAAAATAGCATTAGTATCTGTAATGCCTTTTTCTATAAATTCGGAAATCGCAGGGTTACGCTCTAAACCATTGTTTAACAGTACTTGTAAAACTAAGGTAGCAGCTATACGTGTTCCTACCTTTTTTGCCGCTGTACCAAATAATGGCTCTAACTCGTCGTAAGAAACATCTTTAGCCAATTCTAAAATTTCGGCTTTTACCTTTAATTGTTTAGCTTCTGGTAAATTCGTGTATTTTTTACCTAATTGCTGAATAACATCAATTGCTTTACGCTGCGGAATATTGGCTTTAGCTTTGGCCGATTGATTTTGTTGAGTTTGCGGTTTTGGTTTTTCTTTAGCCCAAGAATCGCGTAAACCAACAGTTTTATTAAATATTAATTGCTCTGGTTTAGAATCATTGTCAACATTAAAATACCCTAATCTTTGAAATTGAAATCTATCGCCTATTTGAGCTTCTTTCAAACTTGGTTCTACATAAGCAGTTAGCATTTTTAAAGAATTCGGATTTAAAAATTCCATAAAACTTTTATCGGCATGGCTATCTGGAGCTTCGTCTAAAAACAATCTGTCGTATTCCCTCACTTCGGCTTCTACAGCATGCGCTACCGATACCCAATGCAAAGTGCCTTTTACTTTTCGTAAACTGGCTTCGGTACCACTACCACTTAAAGTATCGGGATCGTAAGTACAATGAATTTCTGTAATCGTTCCGTTTTCGTTTTTAATAACGCTTTCACCTTTAATTATATACGCATTTTTTAAACGCACTTCTTTACCTAAAGTTAAACGGAAATACTTACTATTAGCTTGTTCTTTAAAATCCTCACGCTCTATGTAAAGTACTTTAGAAAATGGCACTTGTCTAAATCCAGCACTATCATCTTCTTGATTATTTTCTGCCTCTAACCATTCTACTTTATCCTCAGGATAGTTTGTAATTACTAACTTAACAGGATCTAAAACCGCCATAACACGCGGTGCAGTTTTATTTAAATCTTCGCGAATACAAAATTCTAAAAGCGATACATCAATCACATTATCACGCTTGGCAACACCAACAGTTTCCACAAATTTTCTAATGGATACCGGTGTGTAACCACGACGTCGTAAACCAGAAATTGTTGGCATTCTTGGGTCGTCCCAACCAGATACTACATTTTCGTCTACCAATTGTAGCAACTTACGTTTGCTCATTATGGTATAACTTAAATTTAAACGCGCAAATTCCCGTTGTTTTGGTATTAACGGATATTCACTCGCTGAATATTGATGTACTTGATGCTTAAACCAGTTGTATAACTCGCGGTGCGGTTTAAACTCTAACGAACATAAAGAATGCGACACTTGCTCGATATAATCGCTTTCACCATGTGTCCAATCGTACATTGGGTAAATGCACCAATCGTTACCTGTACGATGATGTGTTTTCTTTAAAATACGGTACATAATAGGGTCGCGCATTAACATATTGGTATGCGCCATATCTATTTTAGCACGTAAAACATGTTCGCCTTCGTTAAATTCGCCAGCTTTCATGCGGTTGAACAAATCTAAATTTTCTTCAATCGTTCTATCTCTGTAAGGACCATCTACACCTGGTTTAGTCGGTGTTCCTTTTTGCTCGGCCATAGCTTCAGACGATTGCGAATCGACATAAGCTTTACCATCTTGTATTAATAATACCGCCCAGTCGAACAATTGCTGAAAGTAATCTGAAGAATACACTTCTTTATCCCACGAATACCCCAACCACGACACATCGCGTTTAATAGCATCTACATATTCTTGTTCTTCTTTTACAGGGTTCGTATCGTCAAAACGAAGATTTACTGGAGCATTATACCGCTCCCCTAATCCAAAACTAATACCTATAGCTTTGGTATGCCCAATGTGTAAATAACCATTAGGTTCTGGTGGAAAACGAAATCTTAAATCGTCTTTCGATAATTCGGATTTTAAATCGTTTTCTACAATATGTTCAATAAAATTGAGTGATTTAGTTTCTTCAGACATAAGTTATAAAATACCGCTTTAAATAAAGCGCAAAATTAATGAAATATCCTAAGCCTTTCTATAAATATGAGAGATATTGATTACTTTTATCGGTCCAAAATTACCTTTGTAAAGATTCATTTTAAGATTATGGGAGTTATTAAAGTTGAAAATATTAGAATTTTCGCCAATCATGGCTGTTTAAGTGAAGAAACTAAAATTGGTAGCGATTATCGTGTAGATTTAATTATAAAAACCAATTTACAGACATCTGCCAAAACCGATGCTTTGCACGATACCGTAGACTACGTGTTTTTAAACCGTATTGTACGCGAAGAAATGAAAAAACCATCGTACTTATTAGAAACGGTTGCCAAACGCATTTTAGAGCGTATTTTAAACGAAAACAAAAAAGTAGAAAAGGCTACTGTAAGTGTCAGTAAATTAAACCCTCCCATTGGTGGCGACGTAGAAATGGTAACCATTAAAATGACCGAAAAAAGAAAAAAGTGGAAGTAGGTTGTAAATAACTATATATTTTTTTTACATTTGCGCTACCGTTAATAGGGCGTCGTGGCCGAGTGGCTAGGCAGAGGTCTGCAAAACCTTGTACAGCGGTTCGAATCCGCTCGACGCCTCTTAAAACCTTCAAGAAATCTTGAAGGTTTTTTTATGCCTAATATTTAGCTGTAATAGGATTAAACTGCTCTAATTTTTCCTTAATCAATTTCTTTTCTTTTGGAAAAAATCCTTGTATTAACAATAATATTCCAAACCCTAAAATGACTAAAGACACTATTTTTTTAGTCTTAAAAATAATACGTGGTGTTAGTTTATTTTTTAAAGATTTTGCAGCTAACATTTTAAAAATGTCAACAATAAAATAAACTGTTAAAATCGTGGCTAAAAACACATGCACTCCAAACTCATTATCGGTCATAGAATTGCCTATAATAATAAAACTAAGCCAACCTAAAAGCACCCCAATATTTATAAAATTTAGCAAAAATCCTTTTATAAACAGCTTACCATATTTTTTTTGAATGTCTACCCGATGATATTCTCTAACTATAGACCTGAATGATTTTTGGGTTTTTATAAAAGAAATTAAACCGTAAACCAGTAATAAAACCCCTCCGAAAATAAAAAAATTAGGATCGTCTTTTATTTTATCTAACAATCGGCTTGTACTGTAAAAAGCGACAAGTATAAAAAATATGTCGGCAACAATAACACCCAAATCGAAGATAAGCGCACTCTTAAAGCCTTTAGTAACACTGGTTTCCAATAACACAAAAAACACTGGACCAATGGTAAAGGATAATAAAATTCCAAACGGGATGGCACGTAAAATATCTTCGTACATAAAAAGCGAAATCTTTTCGCAAATTTATGAAAACTTAAGCGATTTAGTCTACTCTAAGAATACGTCCGCCCAAGACTTTATTTTCGTTAACCGTTTCTGGATTACCATACACATACACATCGCCACCTGCACGAATAACAATATCCATTAATTTTGAAGCTCTTACGTGAGCTTCGCCAGCAGCATGTATACTAACATTTACAGTTTCAGATTCTAAATCCTCGCCATTATAAATACCACCTGTGTAAATGGTAATCTGTTCGGTTTTTGCTTGCCCGCTGGTAGTAATTTCGCCACCTGTAATCGACTTTATTACGGCATACGATACTTTTACTGGTATTTCTATAGTACCACCCTCCTGAGCTCTTAAATCAATTTCAAACTGCTCTATAGTATCGCCTGAAGTTACAGAGGCACCTTCGTTAACATCTATAACTTCTAAAGCTTTATAATAGACTTTAACTTTAGTTTTTTCGCCATTAAAGCTATTGTCTATACTCATTCTTACTTTTAAAGTGCCATTTTTATTTAAAGTTTCAACTTTACTAGAATTATTTCCAGAAATAGCTACCGCATTTTTATCAGATTTTATTAATTCTACTTGTATTAAATCGTAAACTTTTAATTCTGTAAAATCGCCTATACTTTTTTCGATAACCTCTTGTGCTTGACTATTGAATGATAAAAAAGCTGTTAAAAACAGTATGTAATATTTCATAATACCTATAAAAAATAATTAATGATGTTTGCCTATTAAATTAAAATCGAGATGCTTTTTAACTAAATCGGTTTCTTTTACAGTTACAACAACTTCGTCTCCTAACTGATACATATTTTTAGTTTCTCGGCCTATAATAGCGTACTGACTTTCGTCGAATTCGTAATAATCGTCTTTAATATCTCGAATTCTAACCATACCCTCGCATTTATTAGAAATGATTTCTACGTAAATCCCCCAATCTGTAACGCCAGAAATAACACCTACAAATTCTTCGTTTTCATGATCTTGCATAAAACGTATTTGCATGTATTTAATAGAATCGCGTTCGGCTTTTGTGGCTAAATATTCCATATTACTGGAATGTTTACATTTCTCTTCGTAAATACTTTCGTTGGCCGATTTTCCGCCATCTAAATATTGCTGTAACAAACGGTGTGCCATTACATCGGGATAACGACGAATAGGTGATGTAAAATGACTGTAATAATCGAATGCCAACCCATAATGCCCAATATTTTGGGTGGTATATTCGGCTTTACTCATGGTTCTAATTGCTAGAGTATCTACTAAATTTTGCTCTTTTTTACCTACAACATCGGTTAATAAAGAGTTTAACGAGGCGGTTGTACTTTTTCGATCTTTTAAATTCAGTTTATAACCAAATTTAGACACTACATTTTGTAAAGCGTATAATTTAGTTTCGTCTGGCTCGTCGTGTACTCGGTAAATAAACGTTTTTTCTGGACGTTTTTTACCAACAAATTCGGCCACTTTTTTATTTGCCAAAAGCATAAATTCTTCGATTAATTTATTGGCATCTTTGCTAGTTTTAAAAAATACTCCTACAGGGTTATTTTCTTGATCTAAATCGAATTTAACTTCTACTTTATCAAAAGAAATAGCTCCAGAACGCATACGCTTAGAACGCATTTTTTTGGCCAATTCGTCTAATTTTAAAATGGCATCGGCAATCGCTTGATCGGCCAAATAAGCTTCTCCTGTTAACGATACATCTTGCGGAATACTATTGCTTTTCGTTTCGATAATAGCCTGAGCTTCTTCGTAAGCAAAACGTGCATCGCTATACGTTACTGTTCTACCAAACCATTGGTTTAAAACTTCGGCTTTATTATTTAATTCAAAAACAGCAGAAAAAGTATATTTTTCTTCGTGCGGACGCAAGGAACATGCGTTGTTAGAAAGTATTTCTGGCAGCATAGGTACAACGCGATCTACTAAATATACCGATGTGGCACGCTCGTAAGCCTCATCGTCTAAAATTGTACCTTCTTGCACATAATGCGATACATCGGCAATATGGATACCAATTTCAAAATTGCCATTATCTAAAACTTCAAACGACAACGCATCATCAAAATCTTTAGCATCTTTAGGATCTATTGTAAAGGTGAGTACCTTACGCATATCGCGACGTTTTTTTATTTCGTCTGCAGTAATACTGGTATCTATAGCATTGGCATAATCTTCAACCTCATTAGGAAACTCGTATGGCAAACCATAATCGGCTAAAATAGCATGTATTTCGGTTTGGTGTTCGCCAGGTTTACCCAATACTTTTAGCACTTTTCCGTAAGGCGAATCGGCATTATCTGGCCAATCTTCTAGAGCAACCAATACTTTATCGCCATCTTCTGCCTGCGCTGTTTTGTTAATAGGTATAAAAATGTCTTTATACATTTTATTGCCATCAACCACAACAAATGCGTAATTTTTATGTAACTGAATTACACCAACATACTCACTTTTAGCACGTTTAATAATGCCTGTAATTTCACCTTCTAATCGGCCTCTTTTACGGCGTTTATAAACGTATAATTCTACTTCGTCGCCATGTAAGGCTTTATTTATATTATTAGAAGCTATGTATATATCGTCTTCAAAAGCATCCGAAATAACGTAACCAGCACTTTTAGAGGTTAAATCTAAAATGCCTGTATAATACTCGGTGTTAATAACGGCTTTAAATTTACCGCGTTCTACTTCTTCTATGTCTTTTTTAGCTGCAAGAGCATGCAGTTTTTTTATAATTTGATTTCTGCTACTAGCATCGTTTACATTTAAATTAGCAGCAATTTGTTTATAGTTAAAGGTTTTATTGCGTTCCTTTCTTAGAATATTTAAAATCGTTTTGGAGAGATTAGAAATTCCTTTAGAAGCTTTCTTTTTTCGCTTTCTTGTCATAATCTACTTTTCTATTGTAACAAAGCTACATTATAAAAACTAAATGAATGTTTCTTTAATAAGAAGTTTATTCAATTTCGTTTTCAAATGCAGTTATTCACATATTATATAATTATCTATTTTTCTTTTTTAAAAATTTAAAATAAAATACTGTTTATTATGGTTTGTTAATAACTGGTATAACTTTTTTAGGTTTTATTTTGATTAGTTATTGTTTACACTTTATGGTGATAAAATAAACAGGTTATTATGTATTTAATAGCTTAAAATTAAACTATTTGTATATTACTGTTAACAATTGTTAATAACTGTATTTTACAAGTTATTTTTAATAATAATTTTGAAATTTGATGTGTATAGCGTTTTATTTTGGTCTAAAAACTTTTCTAAATAAAATGGCTAAAATTTTTGGAGTGTATTGTTAAAGATTTGGTTGTAAAAATAATTGAGATTTAAAAATAAAAGTTTCAAAAAGTAATCAATAGATATTAACAATTAATTAATACTATTTTAAAAATTATAAACAGTGTTTTACTTCATTGTTTAGTTAAGGTAAAACTATTGTAAAACCTAACCTTTTGAAAATGAGTTAACATAGGTAATTATGAGGCTTTTAACTGTATTATTAAGAGCCATTTTGTACCTTTACAGTTTATAAACAAGGCCATAGTTAATGGCAATTAACGAATTATATACCTTTAATTAGATTATGAAAATTTCAATTGGAAATGATCACGCCGGAACAGCTTACAAATTTGCTATAGTAAAACATTTAGAAGCTAAAGGATATACGGTTAAAAACTACGGTACAGACGAAACCTCTAGTGTAGATTATCCAGATTTTGTACATCCAGTAGCAACTGATGTTACCGAAAAAACTGCCGATTTTGGCATTATTATTTGCGGTAGTGGTAATGGCGCAAATATGACAGCCAATAAACACCAAGCGGTGCGATCGGCTTTATGTTGGACCAAAGAAATTGTTGTACTTGCCAGAGAACATAATAATGCAAATGTTTTGAGTATTCCTGCCCGATTTACTGCTTTAGAACAAGCTATAGAAATGGTAGATGCTTTTTTAAATACCGAATTTGAAGGCGGGCGTCATCAAAATCGCGTTAATAAAATAGCCGTGAGTTGCTAAATGAGCCATTCCCACCATCACCATGAACACACCGATTTAAAGGGTAGAAATCTGGTTATTTCTATATTTTTAAATTTACTTATTACAGTAAGTCAGGCAGTTGGTGGGCTGATTTCTGGAAGTTTGTCTTTGCTAAGCGATGCGCTTCATAACCTAACCGATGTTATTTCTTTAATTGTAAGTTATGTAGCCAATAAATTAGCAAAGCAAAAAGCCTCGATAGATCGTACATTTGGGTATAAACGTGCCGAAATTTTAGCAGCTTTTGTAAATGCTGCAACCTTAATTATTATAGCTGTATTGTTAATAATTGAAGCCGTTAAACGTTTTCAGGAACCACAAATAATACAGTCTAATTTAGTTATAGGATTATCTTTATTAGGTATTTTAGCTAACGGTTTTAGTGTATTGCTTTTAAAAAAGGATGCAGATCAAAACTTAAACATGAAAAGCGCTTATTTACACCTATTAACAGATATGATGGCTAGTGTGGCAGTTTTAATAGGCGGATTGTTAATGAAGTATTTTCAGCTGTATTGGGTAGATAGTGTTTTAACTTTTTTAATCGGATTATATCTTATTTGGGTGGGATACGATTTACTTAAAACCTCTACACGCATGATTATGTTGTTTACCCCTTCGCATATTAATATAAAAGATGTTGTAAGAGCTGTTCATCAAATTCCGAAAGTAAACCGATTACACCACGTACATATTTGGAATTTAAATGACGACGAATTGCATTTAGAAGCGCATTTAGATTTTAAGGAAAACATTAGTTTAACCGAATTTAATACCATCCTATCTCAGGTAGAGCACGTATTACATAACGATTTTGGTATTAATCATGTTAATATTCAGCCAGAGTTTAATAAAGTAGATCCTAAAGACATTATTGTTCAAGATTAAAATATGAATAAACCTTTTGCTATAACATATAAATATGCAGTATGGTTTACACTGTTGTGTTTAAATGTAACACTACTATCCTGCTCTATTATTACTGATGAAATTGGCGATCGGATTGAAGAAAATGCTAATAATGATATTGATGAATTACAAGCTGCTATAAAAAATAATACCCCGTATATTATAGAACGTGCCGAAATTAAAACCGATAAAATTATCCAAGTTTACGGCCCAATACAACCCAATAGCGTATCGCAATACAAAAATTTTAACAGTTTGTTTAACGAAGAAGCTATACTTATAAAAACGAAAGACGAAGTTTTTAAATTTACCCCAAAACAGCAAGATAACACAACCAAAGTGAGCGATGGTTCTTTTTATTTTGAAGTCAGTTTATCCGAAAAAAGAACCTTAATTATTAACAGAAAGCCTTATTAGTACATGTTAGATATTACCATTAAATTTTTTAATGAATTAAGCTTAACCGAATTATACAATGTATTACAATTACGAAGCGAAGTATTTGTAGTAGAGCAAGATTGCGTGTATCAAGATATAGATGGTAAAGACCAAAATGCCTTGCACGTTTTAGGCTATAAAAACAATACTTTAGTAGCCTATACCCGCTTGTTTAAAACAGGCGATTATTTTGATTATGCTAGCATAGGCCGAGTATTGGTTAAACAAACAGAACGCGCCCATAAATATGGTTACGATATTATGAATGCTTCAATACAAGCAATAAGCGATCAATTTAACGAATCTGCCATTAAAATTTCTGCACAAAAACATTTAGAATCCTTTTATAGTAATTTAGGATTTAAAACCATTACAGAACCTTATTTAGAAGATGGTATTCCGCATATTGGCATGTTAAAATCTTAATTCACATTTAGAAATCCTATGTAGGTTGTTGTGTTATTTAAAATTTCTGTAGCACGTTTAATTTCTGGGTTGTGTATTTTATAATAGTCGTATAAGCCTTCTCTATAAGTATAGCGCTTAACAATTTCGTCTGTTAATAAACTCGATAATTGCGCCTTATTATCGTCTATACCTTTAATTTTAGAAGAGTTTAAATGATTTATTAAGGCGTCGTAATCTTTTTTAATTGCACCATCTAAATCTTCTTTTTTGGCACTTTCAAAAGCTTTGGTTAAATCTTTTTCGGTTTGTGTTTCGAAAGAAAAATCGTTGGTTTTTAAAAACGATTTAAAATCTGAAAATTCAGCATCCGATAATTTAAAATCCATTAAATTATTTTTATTCGAGTGCTTGTAATAATACTTAGTGGCGTAATCGAATATTAAATCTTCGTTTAAAATAGCATTGGTTATGGCCGAGTTTTTAGTGATTTCCAGAGCTTCGTCTGGCAACACTCCACCACCATCGTAAACTGGTCTGCCGTTTCTGGTTTTAAATTCGTGATAGTTGTCTTTAGATATTCTTACAGCATTCCCCTCTTCGTCTCGATGTAAATAATCTAAAGCCTGAATACAGCGACCAGAAGGTGTATAATATCTAGAAATGGTAACTTTTAATTGCGTACCATAGGTAAGATGTTTTGGGCGTTGTACCAAGCCTTTACCAAAACTTCTAGAACCAACAATTACCGCGCGATCTAAGTCTTGTAAGGTACCCGAAACAATTTCGCTAGCCGAAGCACTTCTACCATTTATTAAAACCACTAACGGAATTTCGGTATCTAATGCATCTTTTTGGGTGTAGTATGTTTTATTGAATTTTTTTACTTTAGATTTTGTTGTTACAACCAATTGCCCTTTTGGTACAAATAAATTAACGGTATTAACAGCTTCGTGCAATAGTCCGCCTGGATTGTCGCGCAGATCTAAAATAATATTTTTAGCACCTTGCGCTTTTAGATCTTTTAAGGCATAAGCCGTTTGCGAAGAGGCTTTACTATTAAATTGGCTAAGTACAATGTAACCTGTAGTTTCGTTAATCATTGAAAAATGCGGAACAGCATTTATTTCTACTTCTGCCCTATTTATGGTTGTTGTTTCGGTGGTATTTTGGCGTTTATAGGTTACGGTAACCGATGTTCCTGGAGCGCCTTTTAATAAATCGCCTTTATCGTCTTTGTAAGTTTCAAGATTTACTGTACCTATTTTTATAATTTCATCGCCAGCTTTTAAACCGGCTTTATCGGCAGGATAATCTTTATAGGGCTCTACTACTACTAATTTATCTTTTAAGGTCTTTACACGAGCTCCTATACCTATGTAATCGCCGGTATTGTTTATGCGTGCAGCTTCTACATCTTGTTCGTTCATAAACACAGTATACGGGTCTAAGTCGTTCAGCATACTTTTTATAGCTGTATCCATTAAATCTGCCGGATTTGTGTCGTCGACATAATTCATGTTGAGTTCTTTAAACAGCGTGGTAAAGATTTCTATTTGTTTGGCAATTTCAAAGAAATCGTTCTGAAATGCGGTAGTCGAGAAAAAGATAATAACAGCCGAAACAGGAACGATAATTTTCTTTTTTAATAATGTTTTCATACAAAGACCAATATTTTAAATAGCGTGCAAGTAATACCTGTAAATTATTAATTGTGATTGATATGTTCTGTAAATTTTTCGAATAATCGATTCATTTTACGCTCTACAAACTTGTAAGTTGGGATATCTTTACCAAAATACAAAATCATAAACGCATATTGTGTTGATAAGTTGTTAAAGTGCGCGTTTTTATTTAATCGGTAGGCTTCGCGCAGCAAGCGTTTTATTTTATTTCGGTGTACTGCTAATTTAAAATGGCGTTTGCTTACAGACACGCCTGTTTTAATAGTTACAGGCTCGTTAAAACTGGTTTTTATAAATACTAACCGCAAAGGATAACTAGATACCGATTGTCCTTCGGTAAAGAGTTGCTCTATAAGTATTTTACTTTTTAATTTTTCGGCTTTGCCGTAGGTCTGCTTCATAAATTAATATCGGTACTTTTTATAAGTTGTACGCCATTTTCTGTTAAATCGTTAATGGCGGTTTGGTACGATGTTTCATCAATATAACATGTAGCATCTGTAATGTAAAAGGTATTAAATCCAGCTGCTTTAGCATCTTTAGCAGTAAAATATACACAATAGTCGGCTGCTAGTCCGCATACATAAACTTCGGTTACTTGCATGCTTTTTAAGTAAGCTTCTAAGCCTGTGTGATGTGTTTTATTATTATCGAAAAATGCACTGTAACTGTCTACTTGGGTAAGCATGCCTTTTCTAAAAATTGCGGCGATACGTGCTGTATTTAATTCAGATGAAAATTCGGCGCCGTGAGTACCTTGCACGCAATGGTTAGGCCATAATACTTGGTTTGTTCCGTTTAAATCTATTACATCAAATTCTTGTTTTTTATGATGGTTGCTAGCAAAACTTGCATGATTTTTAGGATGCCAATCTTGCGATGCTACTACCAAATCGAATTGAGTTTGCAAACTATTTACTATGGGTATAATTGTGTTGCCTTTAGGGACTGCTAATGCACCACCTGGTAAAAAATCGTTTTGTATATCTACAAGTATTAAAGCTGTCATTATCCTTGTAATTTATCGTTTTTTAACTGATTGCGAAGTTGTTCTAATTCTGGACTTAATCCCACTTTATAGACATGCGGATTAGAAAATCGTTTATGTTCCATAGGTAAACAATCTAGGTTTTGTTTGGCTATTGTTTTTAATTCGGAAACTGTTTTTTTAGGGTATACACGTTTGCCATTTTGCATTACATCGTGCAATAAAGGTGTTGCTGTGGCAGCATCTAGCACCATGCGTTTATGGGGTTCGAAAGGGTGCGCCATTTCTTTGGGAGCTTCAAGATGTTGTAAGGTTATGGCATCGGCGAGATAGTGGCCGTGTTCGTCTTTAAAACGGTACACTTGTTTTTGTCCTGGAAAATTCATTTTTTTTAAATTTTCAGAAATTTTTATTCGCGGTGTATCGTTAAAACTGCATAATTTATAAACGCCGTCTAAAGCGCCGTTTAATTTACCAACTACCAAATTGGTACCTACCCCGTAAATGTCTATCTGAGCCTGCTGTTCTTTTAAACTTCTAATTACATGTTCGTCTAACTGATTTGAGGCTGCAATTTGCACATACTCTAGGCCTGCAGCATCTAATAGTTGTCTCGCAGCTTTAGACAGATAAGCTAAATCGCCACTATCTAAACGAATACCTAACAACTTTTGGCCACGTGTTTCCATTTCTTTGGCTACCGTTATAGCATTGGGAACGCCACTTTTTAAAGTGTTATAAGTATCTACTAACAAGACACAATTTTCTGGTCTTGTTTCTGCAAAATGTCTAAACGCAGTTAGTTCGTCGTCGTAACTTTGTATGTAGGCATGCGCCATAGTTCCAGAAATTGGAATATTGAAGGATTGTCCCGCCAGCACATTAGAAGTATAATTAAACCCTCCAATAAATGCAGAACGTGACGCTTGAATTCCTGCATAGCCTTGCGCCCTACGTAAGCCAAATTCGGCTAAACTTTTTTCTTCGCCTGCTATAAATCGTATTCTGCTTGCTTTGGTGGCGATTAAAGATTGAAAATTTAAACTATTAAGTACAAATGTTTCAATTATTTGACATTCTAAAATCGTGCCTGTTACGGTTAATATGGGACTGAACGGAAAAACAATTTCGCCTTCGTCCATACTTTGTATATGACCTTTAAATTTAAAATTCTTCAGGTAATTTATAAAGTCTTCATTAAATTTTTCGGCTTTTAGATAGGCTAAGTCTTCTTCTGAAAACGAAACTTGTTCTAACCAGTCTAATACTTCTTCTAAACCACAAAACAATACATAACCACCATCGAAGGGGGTCTTTCTAAAAAAATAGTCGAACGTTGCAGTGGTTTCGTGCTTATCTTTTAAAAAATAGGCCTGTCCCATTGCAAGTTGGTACAAGTCGGTATATAGTGCGGTATTAAAATTCATGACTTTATAATTTTATATAAAAATAACGCATGTTTTTTACAAATGTATAAACATGCGTTATTAATTAAATAGAAGTAATGGTTAATTACGGCTGATATGTATTATTTTCTTTGTTGATATCGGCCATTAATCCTTTTGGATCTATTTCTATAAATTTGATGCTTTCTTTGCTTTTGGCGATGTTAAACGTATAGTTTGGATGTGCCCATGCCCAGTCTTTTAATTGTGTTCTAGCACCTTCTGCTGGTTTTTCGCCACGCATCATTTGTAGCGGAATGTAGAATTGCTCGGTGGTTCCGTTGGTATAGGTTACCTCAATATCTAGTGGCATTGGCATTAAGCCTATGCGCTCTAGTGTTACCGAAGTTGTGTTTCCTGAAGCCTCTACAGATGTAATGCCATAATCTATGGTATTGGTGGTCTGCGTCCAATCGGTTAAATACCAATCAAGTTCTAATCCTGATACTTTTTCGGCAGAACGAATAATATCTATCGGTCTTGGATGTTTAAAAGCGAAATCGTTAAAATATTTTTTAAGGGTTTTCTTTAGGTTATCTTGCCCAATAACATACCCTAATTGTGCTAAAAATACTTCCCCTTTATTGTATGCCGTTATACCATAAGCCAGATTACAAGCATAACGATCGGAATGTGTAGTTTGTGGTTGTTCTTTACCCGATTTTACTAAATAATAATAGCCTCCGTATGCATTTTTATAAGGATTGTCTTTGTTTTCGCTCATGATTACATTCATGGCCTGGTCGCTGATATAACTGGTAAAACCTTCGTCCATCCATTCGTGTTTCGATTCGTTTGAAGCCAATAAAAACTGAAACCAAGTATGAGCCAATTCGTGAGCCGTTACACCAACTAAGCTACCAAATTTGCGTTCACCAGTTATAAGGGTACACATGGCGTATTCCATACCGCCATCTCCACCTTGAATTACCGAGTATTGTTTATATGGGTACTGCCCTATTTCTTTGCTGTAATACTGCATTAACTCTACAGTTTTAGGCTGCAGTTTTTTCCAGTTTTCTTGTATTTCCGGATTGTTTTTGTAGAAAAAATGTAATAATGGTCCGTCTGGAACTTGCATAGTATCGTGAATATAATCTGGATCTGCTGCCCAAGTAAAGTCGTGAACATTTGGTGCTACAAAGTGCCAAGATAAGGTATTGCCATTAGTAGGTTTTACTGTTCCAGTTTCGTAGCCACGGCCAATTTCGTTCGGATTTTGCAAATATCCAGTACCACCTACCGTGTAGTTTTTATCGATATTAATGGTAACATCAAAATCACCCCAAACACCATGAAATTCTCTGCCTATATACGGATCGGCATGCCAACCTTCAAAATCGTATTCGGCTAATTTAGGATACCATTGGGTCATGGATAAGGCAACACCTTCGGCATTATTTCTACCAGAACGACGAATTTGAACAGGAATTTGTGCATCGTAATTCATGTTAAAAGTAACCTTTTCTCCAGGTTGGATAGGTTTTGCCAGTTTCACTTCTAAAATAGTTCCAGCAGTTTCGTATTGTATAGGTGTTCCATTTTGCGTTAGTGTGTTTACATTTATGTAACCAATTTCGTCTGGTTTTAAAGTGCTTATACGACTTACACCATTGTTTACCATTCTAGAATCTGGATCTTCTATACTTTGTAAACGGGCATCCATTTCGCTACCAGGTTGAAAAGCATTCAAGAATAAATGATAATATACATGTGTTAATACATCTGGAGAATTATTGGTATACACCAATTTTTGATCGCCTTTGTACTGATAAGAATCAACGTCCATATCAATCGTCATGGTATAATCTACATGTTGTTGCCAATAGGTTGGATCTGATTTTGATTTGCCAGAGTTTACATCTGAAGATTTACAAGACGTAAAAGCTAAAGCTAAAACCAAAAGCGCATAGAATGTTTGTTTCATAGAAAAGTTTTTAAATAAAAAACCCCATCAAGAGTATTGATGAGGTTTTTTATAGGGGTTTAATGTTATTTTGTTTGAGATGCCAAAATTAAGGCATTGTAAGCATTTACCATTTTGGTAGATTTAGATAAATCGTTAAATGGTCTTTCATCTTCTGCATCGCCACCAACAATAACTTTTGTTTTTACAGGTAAGCCAGAAGACATTAAAATTTGTTTTACTTGCGCAGCCGATAATTTAGGATATTGCGAACGGATTAACGCTGCTACACCAGCTACAGCAGGTGCTGCCATAGAAGTACCACCTTTAGTATCGTATTCGTTTTCTGGAGTTGTAGAGTAAATTTTAGCACCAGGAGCAAACACATCTACATTTATTTTTCCGTAATTAGAAAAACCAGCCACCATTTCTGGGCCGTATTTAGGGGCTAAAGCACCTACGGTAATAAAGGTATCTCCCACTTCTGGACCATTGTTTACTTGATCGTTAGGGTAACATGCTTTTTTATCTAAATCTAAGCCTTCGTTTCCTGCTGCATTTACAAATAATACATCTTTTTTACTTGCATAAGCAATAGCATCTCTTACCCAGTCGCTGTGTGGTGAGTAGTATTTACCAAAACTTCCGTTAATAACTGTTGCACCATTATCTACAGCATAACGAATAGCTAAAGCTATATCTTTATCGTATTCGTCGCCATTAGGTACAGCTCTTAAGCTCATAATTTTTACATTATTAGCTACACCGTCTACGCCTAAACCATTGTTGCGTTCTGCTGCAATAATTCCGGTTACGTGTGTACCATGGCTTTCGGATTTTTTTACTGGTAATACATTACCATTTCCGTAACCTACATCGGTTAAATCGTCTGGATTATCGCCTGTTTTACGACCTTTAAAATCTTTGTTAAGGTTATAGTTTAAGCGTTCATTAATGCTTTCAAGTCCGTTTTTTAAGTCTTCTTTAGCGGCATCAACATCGTCAAAACCTAAACCTAAAATGTATTTAGCAATAGTTACTGCTTGTTTTAAATCTTCGTCGTCGCCAGCTTCAATACTACCTAAATCTTCTAAAGTGTAGTTGGTTTTATTTAATTTAGAAGCAATAGCTTGATCGGCAGCTTTTAATTGCTGAAGTATCTTTTCGTATTGCGTTTTGTAATTGCTGAATTTTTGAAATTCTTCTTCGTATTCTTTTTGTGCTCTTTCGTAATCTGGATTAGATGTGTCTCCACTAGCTAATAAGCGTACAAATTCTAATTGCTCGTCGTAGGTATCGCCTAAGAAATTCCAGCCATGAATATCATCTACATAGCCATTTTTATCGTCGTCTATACCATTGTTAGGAATTTCTTTTTCATTGGTCCAGATTAAACCGTCTAAATCTTCGTGTTCTATATCGATACCCGAATCTATAACGGCAACAATTACGGTTTTACCGGTATTGTTTTTTAATATTTCTGTATAGGCTTTGTTAACGCTCATACCGGGAATGGTATCTGCTACAAGGTCTAAATGCCCCCAAGTGTGTTGTTGATCTTCTGTTAAATCTGAAATTTTTAAAGGTATGCTATCTATATTTTCTATAGGAGTAGATACAACCTTTGCGCCTCCACCACAACTAGTTAAAATAGTAGCTGTTAAGGCCGAGCATAAAATGGGCTTAATAATATTCATGTATATAATGTTAGTTTAAAATGTCTTTACAGGTATAAATATTTTTTAACCGTACGCCTTTTTCGGTATGTTGTACAGTAATGATTTCGTTATGAGCATCATGCTCCAAAAATAAATAATAATTGTTATTAGCGGCGGTATTTAGGAATTTTTCTTTCTCGTTTAGCGTTAATAGGGGTCTTGTGTCGTAGCCCATAACGTAGGGTAAAGGTAAATGCCCTGCGGTTGGTAATAAATCGGCCATAAAGGCTATGGTGTTGCCTTTGTAGTGTATTAACGGAATCATTTGTTTATCTGTATGGCCATCTGCAAAAAAAATATCGAAACCTAATTCGCTGTTTTTTAATACATCTTGTTCTGGTAAACGTGTAAATTTTAATTGGCCGCTGTCTTGCATGGGCAATAAATTTTCTTTTAAAAACGATGCTTTTTCGCGGTTGTTAGGGTTTATAGCCCAGTTCCAATGGGCTTCGTTGGTCCAAAAGTGTGCATTTTTAAAAGCGGGTTCATAACCTGTTCGGTCTTTGTTCCATTGTATACTGCCACCACAGTGGTCGAAATGCAAATGCGTCATAAATACATCTGTAATGTCGTCGCGGTGAAATCCGAATTTTTGCAAAGAAGCATCAATTGTATGATTGCCCCAAAGGGAATAGTAACCAAAAAATTTATCAGATTGTTTATTTCCCATTCCTGTATCGATTAAAATTAACCGATTTCCGTCTTCAATTAATAAACAACGTGCAGCTATGTCTATAAGATTATTAGAATCTGCCGGATTGGTTTTTTGCCATAAAGATTTAGGAACTACACCAAACATGGCACCGCCATCTAATTTAAAATTACCAGCTTCTATGGGATATAACTTCATAAATGTTCACTTAATAGCACAAAGTTATAAATAGTGAGTTGTTTTTAGGGATTTCTTAATTTTTATTGGCTCTTTTTTAACATTAAAAGTAGGTCTTAATAAAAAAATAAACTAAATGTTTTATATATTCAACATCTGAAAATATAATGAATGTTAGAACTTGCAGGAATAATTATTTTAGGAATACTCGCACAATGGGTGGCTTGGAAATTTAAAATACCAGCCATTTTACCCTTAATTCTTATTGGTTTATTAGTTGGGCCTATTGCGGCCGAATTTTTTTCTGAAGATGGCTCTAAATGGATAGAACCTATTTGGAATGGGAGAGAAGGTCTTTTTCCTGGTGAAAGTTTGTTTTATTTTGTATCGTTAGCCATAAGTATTATTCTGTTTGAAGGGGGCTTAACTTTAAAACTTAGCGAAATTAAAAATGTGGCTCCTTCTATTACCAAATTAATTACTTTGGGGGCTGCGGTAACATTTTTTGGTGCAGCCATAGCGGCGCACTACACTTTTTATTTAAGCTGGGAAATTTCGTTTTTATTTTCGGCTTTAATTATAGTTACAGGACCAACAGTAATTACTCCCATTTTAAGAAATATACCATTACCTAAAGATGTATCGGCAGTATTAAAATGGGAAGGTATTTTAATAGATCCCATAGGAGCTTTAATTGCTGTATTGGTGTTTGAATTTATAAGTGTAGATGCAGGCGGCGAATTTACCAAACGTGCCTTTATTGAGTTTGGAAAAATTGTATTGTTCGGTTTTACTTTTGGCTTTACTTTCGCACATGCTTTAAATACTATTATTAACAAAAAATGGATTCCGCATTATTTACTAAACGTTTTTGCTTTAGCTTCGGTTTTAGGTGTTTTTGTTCTTTCAGATGCTTTTGCACACGAGTCTGGATTACTAGCTGTTGTGGTTATGGGTATGGTTTTGGGGAATTCTAAATCGCCATATCTTAAAGAACTCTTGTATTTTAAGGAGTCGTTAAGCGTTTTATTAATATCGATTTTATTTATTCTATTGGCAGCCAATATTAACATGAGCGATTTATTGCTAATTTATAATTGGAATACCTTAGTACTCTTTACCATTGTCGTTTTTATAATTCGTCCGCTAGCCGTGTTTTTAAGTACTTATAAATCGTCTTTAAAATTTAAGGAAAAGTTATTTATTAGTTGGGTAGGACCTCGTGGTATTGTTGCTGCTGGTATTGCATCGTTATTCGGTTTAAAATTGGCCAAGAATGGTGTGGCAGATGCACAATATATTACACCTTTGGTGTTTATGATTGTTTTGGGAACCGTGCTTTTAAATGCAACAACTGCTAGATTGTTTGCTAAACTAGTAGGGGTGTTCTTAAAAAAGTCGGAAGGTATTTTAATTGTTGGGGCTTCAAAAGTATCGCGATTAATAGGTCATTATTTAGAGACTAATGGCCGCCATGTGGTTTTAATAGACAGCAATCAGTTAAATATTAAAAAGAGTGAAGAACTTGGCTTAGAAGCTTTAAACACCAATATTTATTCTGACACTTTAATGGATAATATCGAGCTGAACGACGTTGGATATATTATGGCACTTACCGCAAGTTCCGATATTAATAAATATGCGATTAATAAATTTAGCAAGCAGTTTGGTGAAAACGGGTCGTTTAGATTAATAACACCAGACGAAATGAATAACCCTGATAAAATTCCGCGTGAAGGCTTGTTTTCGCAAACAGACGACTATATTGCGCTAAGCGAAGTTACCCGTAAATATCCAGCGATTCATGAATTAGATTTAAAAGATAAAGCCCATTTTATCAATCTTATGAATATTACCGAAAAGGATGAAGATATTATACCGTTGTTTATTAAAGACGATAAAGGGGTGTTAGAAATTATTTCTTCGGTAAATAAAGAAACGCATACGGTAGAACCTAACTTTAAACTGGTGTATCTCGGTAAACCTTTCGATGTAGAAAAGGTATAATTATAAGCTCAGGTGCAATTCTGTAAAGGTTTTGTCTACAATTAAAGTTTGGGTTTCAGAAAAAATTAAAGCATCAAAAGTTATTTCTACATTGTCTATTTCTATTTTGGTAATAGAAAAAGGCAATCCTATAAATTGCAATTTATAGCGTGTATAAGGCGTTGTAAATTTGCCAGAGGTATGTTGTTGTATAATCAGTTCGTTGGTTTTACCATGCAACGTAAATTTGCTTAAACAGTAGCGTCCTTTAGTGTAATCGTAACCATCGTGGGCATCATCAAACAGCATAGAGGTTTCTTTTCCTGTTTTAAAGTATATTTCTAGAGTAATTTCATCAAAATCGTGTTCTCCTACATATTGCTGTACAGGATATTTAGGTATTATAGTACCAGCTTTAATAAAGATTGGCATTGTTTTTAACGTTACATCTACCCAAAGTTCTTTACCACCTTCAATCCATTCTTGGGTCCAATAGTTATACCAATCTCCTCTAGGAATGTACATGCGTCTGCCTCTAGAATTAGGCTCTAAAATAGGGCAAACTAAAATGGCATTGCCATATATAAATTCGTCGGTGCGGTAATGGGTTTGGTAATCTTCTTGATCGTAAAGTACGAGTGATTTTAAAATTGGAGTACCTTCATCTAAATATTGCCAAAACGCAGTATATAAATAGGGCAGAAGCTGATAGCGTAATTCTATAAACGACCGTACAATGTCTGTTACTTCGTCTCCAAACATCCAAGGTTCTTGTTCGCCGTGATCGCCAGACGAATGCGTTCTACAAAATGGATGGAATACGCCTAATTGAATCCAACGTGTGTATAATTCGCCATTAGGCTGTTCCGAAAAACCACCTATATCGCTGCCTATAAACGAAAATCCCGATAAAGCCATACGTTGTGCTTGCACGTTGGCAATCCATAAATGTTCCCACGAAGCTGTATTATCGCCCGTCCAAGACGATGTATAACGTTGCGTACCAGAGTAGGCGGCACGAGTGATTACAAAGGGACGTTTAGGATAAGCAAACTTTTTTAAACCTTGATAGGTTGCTCTGGCCATTTGCATGCCATAGATATTATGCGCTTTTCTGTGGCTGCAACGGTTACCATCGTAATCGTGGCGAACGTCGTCTGGAAAGGTTTTGTTGGGTACTTCCATAACGGCGGGTTCGTTCATATCGTTCCAAACGCCTTTTACACCAATATCTTCTACCAATTCTTTAAACAAATCGGACCACCATTCCCGCACTTTTTTATTGGTGAAATCTGGAAAATAGCAAGCGCCTGGCCAAACTTTACCTTTCATATAAGGCCCATCGGCACGTTTACAGAAATAATCGTTGGCTAAACCTTCTTTATAAATGGAATAATTAGGGTCTATTTTTATGCCTGGATCTATTATTACTATGGTTTTAAAACCGTCGTTCAGTAATTCATTTACCATGCGTTTAGGATCTGGAAAATACTCTGTATTCCAGGTGAAGCACCTAAAACCATCCATATAATCGATATCCAGATAAATGGCGTCGCACGGAATTTTAAGATCTCTAAAGGTTTGGGTTATGGCTTTAACTTTAGATTCTGGATAATAACTCCATTTGCATTGATGATAGCCTAAAGACCATAAAGCCGGTAACTGATGAGGTTTACCTGTTAAATCGGTATAATTGGCTACGACGTCGTTCATTTTTGGGCCGTAAATGAAGTAGTAATTCATTTCTCCACCATCTGCCCAAAAGCTGGTTATGTTTTTGCGTTCGTGGGCAAAATCGAAATACGATCGAAACGTGTTATCGAAAAAAATACCGTAAGATTTTCCGTGGTGTAAACCTGTGTAAAACGGAATGGCTTTATATATAGGATCGGTAGTTTTTCCGTAAGCATAAGAGTCTGTTACCCAATTCTCAAACCGTTTACCTTTTAAATTTAAATGCTCCGATTTATCGCCTAAACCGTAGTAACTTTCTCCGTCGTTAGAGACTTTACTCATTTTTACGATGTTACCACCATACTCGTAGCTTTCTTCCCAGTGGAATCCCCAATCGTCTTGGCAAATTAAGGTTTGGTCTTTAGCATCGTAAAGCTTAACTTTTAAATTGCTTTTGTCAATTTCACAAATAAGCTTCGAGGTGGTTATTATATAAAAAGCGTCGGTTTGGGTAATATCTAAATGATTATAGCCCGTGCTAGCGTATTTGGTTATGGCATACGAAAAATCGTTATCGAAATTAGAATCGGTAGCATACCTAAATCTTAATACACTGTCTCTAACCACGGTTAGTTGTAAGGCCACACCGTTTTCGGTTTTAAATTCTAAAGTATCGATGTTTTTTTCGTACGAAACTATATGCGATGGAAACTGATTGCCTTTGTGTTCTAACTCGGTATTGGTTATCATAGCGTAATAAATAAGAGTACTTATAAACCTATTAAATTTTTATAAGTTTAAAGGTTACATTTTAATAAAAATAATTCCTAATTTTTTGAATTAAGTAATGATTAATAATTAAAAATCAATATTTTATAATTATTTTTTGCTGATATATGTAAATACAGTTACTGCTAAAGGCGGTATGGTAATGCTTGCCGAATACGGTTTTCCGTTCCAGGATTTCTTTTTGGCTTTTATAGCTTTAGGATTATTAACACCACTACCTCCAAAGTCGGAATGGTCGGAGTTGAAAGTTTCAATTAAACTGCCAGTTCTAGGTAAACTAATGCTGTAATTTTGATGCATAGCAGGGGTAAAATTACAAACGACTACCACATCGTTTTGGGTGTCGTGTCCTTTTCGAATATACGACATTACTGCATTTTTATGATCGTCGTAGCTTATCCATTCAAACCCATCTTGGCTAAATGCCTTTTCGTATAAAGCGGGATTATTTTTATAAAAAATATTTAGCGATTTTATAAATAACTGTGTTTGTTGGTGAGGTATAAAATCTAATAAATTCCAATCTAAACTACTTTGGAAATTCCATTCGTTATATTGCCCAAATTCGGTACCCATAAACATTAAATTACTTCCTGGGTGTGTGTACATGTAGGCAAAAAGTAAGCGTAAATTAGCAAAGCGTTGCCATTCGTCGCCAGGCATTCGTCCTAACACCGAATTTTTACCATACACGACCTCGTCGTGAGATATTGGAAGCATAAAATGTTCGGAGAAAGCATAAGCTAAACTAAAAGTAATATCGTTTTGATGGTAGCTTCTGTAAATAGGATCTTTTTTAAAGTAATTAAGCGTATCGTGCATCCAGCCCATCATCCATTTCATACCAAAACCTAAACCGCCATATTCTACTTTGTTGGTAACACCAGTAAAGGCTGTTGATTCTTCGGCTATGGTTTGTACGCCTTCAAAGGTGTTGTAGATGGCTTCGTTACATTCTTTTAAAAACGATATGGCAGCTAAATTTTCGTTGCCTCCAAATTCGTTTGGTTCCCATTCGCCATCTTGTCTGGAGTAATCTAGATATATCATAGAGGCTACGGCGTCTACTCGTAAGCCATCTACATGATAGTATTTTAACCAATATATGGCATTACTTATTAAAAAGGAGCGGACTTCGGCACGCTCGTAGTTAAAGATTAAACTTTCCCAGTCGGGGTGATATCCTTTTTTAGGATCGGGATGTTCGTATAGATTAGAGCCATCAAAAAAGCCTAGACCATGTGCATCGGAAGGAAAATGGGAGGGCACCCAATCTAAAATCACTCCTATATCCGCTTGATGAAAAGCGTCTATTAAAGCCATAAAGTCTTGTGGTGTACCGTAACGCGATGTTGGCGCAAAATAGCCCGTAATTTGATAGCCCCACGACGGATCGTAAGGATATTCCATAATGGGCATAAACTCTACATGTGTATAGTTCATGTCTTTTAAATATGGCACTAAACTGTTAGCGAGTTCGGTATAGCTTAAAAATCGACCAGCTTCTAAATTGCGTTTCCAAGAACCTAGGTGAACTTCATAAACAGCGTAAGGTTTATCTAATCCGTTTTTTTGCGATCGATAAGACATCCAATCTTTATCGTTCCAGGTATAGTCGGTGTGTTCCCAAACTATAGAGGCTGTTTTTGGCGGTTGTTCTGCACGTATGGCATATGGATCGGCCTTTTCGGTTTTTATATCGTTGTTATGGCTAATTATAGCATATTTGTATAGCGACCCTTTACCTAGTTTAGGAATAAAACCTTCCCAAATACCACTGGAATCCCAACGGACAAACAATTCGTGTTCGCTGCCATTCCAATAGTTAAAATCGCCAATTACAGCTACCGATTTGGCACTAGGTGCCCAAACAGCAAAGTATACACCAGTTTCGCCATCTACGGTACAGATATGCGATCCAAATTTTTCGAATAAATTATAGTGCTTTCCAGATTTAAAAAGATTGATATCGAAATCTGTAAATAAGCTAAACGGTTTTACTTTGGTCATAAATACAAGTTTAAATAACGAAACCAGAAGGTATGGTAGCGCCTTTTTTAATAACGACAATACCGTCTTTTATAAGATATTTATCGGTTTCGGTATCCTCTAAATGTGCTCCTCCTTTTATGGTTACATCGTCTCCAATTCGGCAATTTTTATCAATAATAGCATTTTCTATATGGCAACGCTCTCCAACACCAATTAATATTTCAATTTTATGTTTTTCAATATCTTCTAAGGTTTCGTAAAAATCGGTTCCCATAATGTAGGTGCGAATTATTACAGAGCCTTGACCAATGCGGGTTCTAATGCCTATAACCGATTGTTCTATTTTTTCGGCATGTATTATACACCCTTCCGAAATAACCGCTCGATCTAATTCTTTACACGACACTTTAGAGGTTGGTAGCATACGGGCGTGGGTGTATATACGTTTTTCTTTGTCGTATAAATTGAATTTAGGAATCTCGTCTGTAAGTCCAATATTGGCTTCAAAAAACGAGTCTACGTTTCCTATATCGGTCCAATAGCCTTCGTAAGGATAGCTTAATACTTTGTGTTTGCCAATAGATTGTGGTATAATTTCTTTTCCAAAATCTATGGTATTTGGGTCGTTCATCAGTTCTATTAACAATTCGCGATTAAAAACATAAATACCCATAGAGGCCAGATATTCTCTACCTTCGGCTTTCATATCGTCACTCACTTCCGACTCCCATCCTTTTAGTAACTCGGAGTTTGGTTTTTCTATAAACGAAGTAATCATATTATCCTCGTTACTTTTTAAAATTCCAAACGAAGTCGCATCTTTAGCATTTACCGGTAATGTGGCAATAGTAATATCGCAACCACTTTCTTTATGTTTATTAATGATGTCGTTAAAATCCATCTGATAGAGCTGATCTCCAGATAAGATTAAGGCATATTTAAAATCGTGACTTAAAAAATGATGCATACTCTGTCTTACAGCATCTGCAGTACCTTGAAACCAATTGGCGTTAGACATGGTTTGCTCGGCAGCTAGAATATCTACAAAGGCAGAACTAAAAAAACTAAAGTGATAGGTGTTTTTAATATGCCTATTTAATGAAGCAGAATTAAACTGAGTTAATACATACATGCGTTTAATATCGGAGTTAATACAGTTAGAAATAGGAATATCTACCAACCTGTATTTTCCGGCAATAGGTACCGCTGGTTTAGAACGATCTGCTGTTAAAGGGTAAAGTCTAGAGCCTTGTCCGCCTCCTAAAATAATGGAAAGTACTTCTTCATTAATCATAGTGCTGGTTTTAAAGAGTTATAAAGATTAATATATGCTTGCGCCGAAGCATGCCAAGAGTGGTCTATGGTCATGATGTCGTGCTGTATTTGATTAAATTTTGGGTCGCCGTAAAATGAAATCGCGCGGTTTATGGCATTACATATTTCTGATACCGTAGCGCCATCGTGGCAAATACCAAATCCGTTGGGTACAGAAAGGTCTTTAACGGTATCTTTTAAACCGCCTATTTTATTAACAATAGGTATAGTGCCGTATTTTAAAGCGTACATTTGGTTAAGGCCACAAGGTTCTACACGCGAGGGCATGAGTAAAAAATCTGCTCCAGCGTATATAATATGCGATAACTTTTCGTCGTATCCAATAAAGGTATTGTAAAGTCCTGTAAACTGATCTTTAAAAGCATTAAGTTGATACTCTACTTCTTGGTGCCCAGAACCTAGTAGTAAAATATTGCATTGCCGTTGCTGTAAAATAGTCTGAAAAACTTCTGGAAATAAATCGCTGCCTTTTTCATGCACTAATCGCCCAATAAAAGCAATTAAAGGTTTGTTACTATCTAAATTGAAGGTATCGCAAAGCCATTTTTTGTTGGCTTGTTTACCTGCTTCTAAAGTTTCTGTAGTATAATTTTTAATAATAAAAGCATCTGTTTCTGTATTCCAAACCTCGGTGTCAATTCCGTTTAAAATGCCTTTACATTTAGCAAATTCATGTTGTAGCAAGTCTTCTAGGCCGTTTGCTTTTTGTCTGAGTTCTTCCATATAACTTGGTGAAACGGTCGTAATACGCCAAGCGCATTTTATAGCTGCGGCTAAAGGATTGATAACGTGATACCAATCTAAAAGCCCAACATTATCGAAATTAAATTCGGGAATTAAACCTACTAAATCGTGCGAAAACCAACCTTGGTATTGCGCATTGTGAATAGTTAAAACACTGGGTGTATTTTTAAAACTTGCGTATTTATGGCTTTCTTGCATCATAAAAGGAACCAAGCCTGTATGATGATCGTGACAATGTACCACGTCGGTTAGGTTTTCTTGTAAGAGTAACCAATCTAACGCTGCTATTTGAAACGCTAAAAAACGTTCTGTATCGAATGCCGAATACACATAATCTTTGAACAGTAATTCTGGAACATGAATAAAAAATACATCAAATTCTAAAATGTCATCTTTTAATTTTAAAACTTGATACTCGTAAGGTGTAGCACCTAAATGTAATACGCCTTGATGTAACGTTATAAAATTATGCGAATTGGTAAAGTTGTTATTGTAAAAAGGCATAATAACATGACTGTTTACACCTAGCTCGTTTAGGTACTTTGGTAAAGCACCAACAACATCGGCTAAGCCACCAACTTTAGCAATGGGATAACATTCTGCGCTTAAATGAGTGATAGTCATAGAGTAAAAAATGGCATTACTCTATAAACTTAATCATATTATCCGAATAGTGTGTTATTTTTCTGTCACTATTATAAAAAATAATTTTTAAGCCTTATTTCGTTATTAAATTTAGAAATAAAAGGGCTCTAATCATTCAATTTAAGAACGGCCATAAAGGCTTGCTGAGGAATCTCTACATTACCAACTTGGCGCATACGTTTTTTACCTTTTTTTTGCTTTTCTAACAGTTTACGTTTACGCGAAATATCGCCACCATAACATTTGGCAGTAACATCTTTACGAAGTGCTTTTATGGTTTCTCTAGAAATAATTTTAGCGCCAATAGCTGCTTGAATAGGAATATCGAATTGTTGACGTGGTATTAATTCTTTTAATTTTTCGCACATTTTTTTACCAATAGTCTGTGCATTATCGGCATGAATTAAAGCAGAAAGGGCATCTACAGGTTGTGCATTTAACAGAATATCTACACGAACTAATTTTGAAGATTTCATGCCAATTGGATGATAATCGAATGAGGCATAACCTTTAGATACAGTTTTTAATCGGTCGTAAAAATCGAATACAATTTCGGCCAAAGGCATATCAAAACTTAATTCTACACGTTCTGGTGTTAAGTAGGTTTGATTGGTAATCATACCACGTTTTTCAATACATAACGACATGACATTACCTACAAAGTCTGCTTTGGTAATTATGGTTGCTTTTATGTAAGGTTCTTCTACGCGATCTAAACCAGACGGATCTGGCAAATCGCTTGGGTTATTTACAATAATAATATCGTTAGGATGCTTTTTTGTAAAGGCGTGATACGATACGTTGGGTACAGTAGTAATAACCGTCATATCGAATTCGCGTTCCAAACGCTCCTGGATAATTTCCATGTGCAGCATCCCCAAGAATCCACAACGGAAACCAAAACCTAAAGCCGCAGAGCTTTCTGGACTAAAAACTAACGAAGCGTCGTTAAGTTGTAATTTTTCCATCGAGGCACGAAGTTCTTCGTAATCTTCGGTATCAACCGGATAAATACCAGCAAAAACCATAGGTTTTACATCTTCAAAACCACTAATGGCATTCTTAGTTGGGTCTTTAGCGTCGGTAATAGTATCTCCAACCTTTACTTCTTTAGCTTCTTTAATTCCTGTGATTAAATAACCTACATCACCTGCTTTAATTTCAGATTTAGGATGCTGTGTTAATTTTAATGTACCAACTTCGTCGGCATTATAGGTTTTGCCAGTGGCAATGAATTTAATTTGTTGGTTTTTTTTAATAGAACCGTGAATGACTCTAAAATAGGTTTCAACACCGCGAAATGGGTTATAAACCGAATCAAAAATTAAAGCTTGTAACGGATCGTTTACATTACCTTTTGGGGCAGGAATACGATTGATAATGGCATCTAAAATAGCCTCTATCCCTAAACCTGTTTTAGCACTTGCAGGAATAACATCTTCTGGATTACAACCTAGTAAGTCTACAATATCATCGGTTACTTCTTCCGGGTTGGCACTCGGTAAATCTACCTTGTTTAGCACAGGAATAATTTCCAGGTCGTTTTCTAAAGCTAAGTACAGGTTAGAAATGGTTTGTGCCTGAATACTTTGTGCTGCATCAACAATTAAAAGTGCACCTTCGCAGGCGGCTATAGAACGCGATACTTCATACGAAAAATCCACATGGCCAGGCGTATCAATTAAATTCAAAATATAATGTTCACCTTTGTAAATATAATCCATTTGTATAGCGTGCGATTTTATGGTTATACCGCGTTCGCGCTCCAAATCCATACTATCTAATAGTTGGTTTTGTTTTTCGCGTTCGGTAACAGAACCGGTAAAATCTAATAAACGATCGGCTAATGTACTTTTACCATGATCGATATGCGCTATAATGCAAAAGTTTCTGATGTTGTTCATAAAGAAAAGTATTCCTTGCTTTAATCTGCAAATATAGTTGATTTCTACGAGTAAAATTATATTTTAGGTGCTTATTAATGTAAGATTTAAGCTACGTATAAAATGTGGTTTTGCCGTAATTGTATTAATTGTAATTATTTTATGTTTGTAAGCCTAACTAACCTACTTTATGCATCAAAAAATTACCTTGTTACTCTTTTTTAGTTATTTATGTTGTTTTTCGCAAGATTTTAAGGTAACAGGGTTTGTAAAAGATGCTAATACCAATGCGATTGAATTTGCAAATGTTTTGTTGGTGTCTCAGCAAGACGAATCGATAGTACAAGGAACCACCACCAACGCTACAGGTTTTTTTAGTCTGGATCAAGTGCCAGAAGGAGCGTATACACTGAAAATTAGTTTTATAGGTTACGACACATTTACAAGTCCCCTTCAATTAAATACCTCATTAGATTTAAATGCGATAGAGTTAAAAGAATCTTCCGAAACTTTAGATGCAATAAATATTGTTGGTAAGCGCCCTACTTTTAAAAAACAACCCGATCGGATAATTTTTAATATAGAGCAAACTTCATTAACCGAAGGTAGCATACTGGATGTTTTAAAAAACACACCTGGTATATTAATTATGAATGATGAAATAAGTGTAAAAAACAGCTCCAATATCATTTATTTAATTAACAATAAAAGAGTGTATTTAACAGGCGATGATTTACAGCAATTGTTATCGGGTACCAGTGCAAACGATGTGCAAGGGGTTGAGGTTATTACAAATCCGCCAGCAAAGTACGATGCGGAAGGTTCGGCTGTAATAAATATTAGAATGAGCAAAAATTTGGTTACGGGCTATAACGGAAGCCTTTTTGGAAATTTTACGCAAGGTATTCATCCGCGTTACAAGGCTGGAATGAGTCATTTTTATAAAACCGATAAGCTAAATATTTTTGGTAATTACGCTTATAGTCAAGATAAAATTGATAGGTATAATTCTGGTAAAGTAAATTTTATAGAGCAAGGTGTTAAAGTAGGGCAGTGGCACGATGAGATTAATAGAACCACAAAATCTAGAACCCATAATGCCAATGTAAATATCGATTACGATTTTAACGATACCAACACTTTATCGTTTACGGCAAATGCAAATATAACACCGTATTGGAAGCGTAAAACAGAAATGGAAACCCAAGCGGTAGATTCGTCTTTTACCTCGTTGAATTACACAGACGATAACACTACAAATCTGGCTTTTAATATCGATTATACCAATCGGTCGGAGTCAGGCAACACGTTATCTGTAAACGTGCATCATACCAATTACGATTACGACAGAGCACAAGATGTTACTTCTCAGTATTTTGATGATTCGCAACAGTTTACCCGAAATAATGTATTTGATGTTACTTCGCTTCAAAACACACACATTTATACAGGTCAGATAGATTATAGCATGCTTTTACAAGTTTTTAATTTAGATATGGGTGTAAAATTATCGCATATCGATTCTAAAAGCGATGTACTTCAAATAAACACAACAGGGGGCGTGCCTGTTACAGATGTTGGTAATAGTGGTGCTTTCGAATATAACGAAATGAATTATGCCGGATATGTAAGCCTTGCTAAATCCTGGGAAACTTGGCAGTTTTCTGCTGGTTTACGTGGCGAATACACCAATGCCGAAGGCGATGTATCAATCAATAATCAGAAGAACGTTTTCGATTATTTTAAATTATTTCCTACGTTAAACATAACTCACGATTTTAACGAAAATCATAGTTTAGGTCTCGCTTATGGTAAGCGTATAGAGCGTCCGAGCTATTCAGCATTAAATCCGTTTAAGTTTTATTTTAACGATTATACCTATTTGCAAGGTAACCCAAACTTACAACCTACCATATCGCATTTAACCACGTTGTCGTATACCTTAAACCAAACCTATACTTTTGAGCTTTACTATAGGTACGAAGACAATCCGACATCGGAACTTGTGTTTCAGGAAAACAATACCAATCAAATTAGTTATTTGCCTGTTAACTTAGATAGATCGGAAGATTTTGGATTCGATTTTATGACGTACAAGCCCCTTACCAATGTCTGGTCTATTTATTTTATAAATTCTATTTTTCACGAAACCGCTTATTTTAATGCTGTACAAAGTGGTAATACACTAGAGTCTAACAAAACTTGGGCGATGTATAGCAATTTTATGAACTTTTTTAGCCTGTTAGAAGATCAAAGCTTAAATATAGATGTATCTATTTTGTACATGACACCTATGATAAACGGATCGGCAAATGTGTCTTCTAGAGCCCAAATAGATTTAGGTGTTAAAAAAGCATTCAACAACGGTAAATGGGTGGCATCTTTAAAAGCAAGCGATATTTTTAGGACTACAGATTTTACGGTTAAAAATAAATACTTAAATCAAGATAACGCTTATTATAACCGTTTTGATAATCAATGGATTCGCTTTGGCTTACGCTATAACTTTGGGAATACCAAGTTAACGACCAATGAAAAGGAAGAAAAAGATTTAAACGAAAGAGACCGTTTGCAGGGCGAAGGTTCAAATCATTAAAAAATCGTTCCAATTACATTTTAATATTTCCCAGGATTTAATATCATTTTATTAACTTTAAAACTCTAGTTTACAAAACTATAGCAGCTATAGTTGATATTTCTATAGTTTTGAGTATTTTTGCACTCTTAAAAAATTAGGCTTTGGTTAAAATAGATACTATAGAACTTCCAGATTTTCCGTTGTTATTAGCTCCAATGGAAGATGTTAGCGATCCGCCGTTTCGTGCCTTATGTAAAGAACAGGGGGCAGATGTGGTGTATACCGAATTTATTTCTAGTGAAGGATTAATTCGTGATGCTGCCAAAAGTACCATGAAATTAGATATCTACGAGAAGGAACGTCCAGTGGGCATTCAAATTTTTGGTGCTAATTTAGATAGCATGCTACAAACTGTAGATATCGTAACCGAATCTAAACCCGATATAATCGATATTAATTTTGGTTGCCCTGTAAAAAAAGTAGTCTCTAAAGGTGCTGGAGCAGGGATATTAAAAGACATCGATTTAATGGTGAGTTTAACCAAAGAAATGGTAAAACGCACACATTTACCCATTACCGTTAAAACCCGTTTGGGTTGGGATCACGAGTCTATTCGTATTGTCGAGGTGGCCGAGCGTTTGCAGGATGTAGGTTGTAAAGCCATATCTATACATGGGCGTACACGCGCCCAAATGTATAAAGGCGACGCCAATTGGGGACCGATAGCTGAGGTAAAAAACAACCCGCGTATGCATATTCCTGTTTTTGGAAATGGCGATGTAGATACACCAGAGCGTGCCATGAAAATGCGCGACGAATATGGATTGGATGGCTGTATGATTGGTCGTGCCAGTATTGGAAATCCATGGTTTTTTAAGCAGGTAAAACACTTTTTTAAAACAGGCGAGCATTTGGCACCGATTACAATTGAAGAACGTGTAGAAGCTGCCAAACGTCATTTACAAATGGCTATAGATTGGAAGGGTGAAACCTTAGGCGTTTTCGAAACACGTCGTCATTATACCAATTATTTTAAGGGCATTCCTCACTTTAAAGAATATCGTACTAAAATGGTTACTAGCGATGATGCTAAAGATGTTTTCGATGCGTTTGATGCCGTTTTAAACGATTTTTCCGACTATCAGTTTGCTTAACTTTAAGTTATATCTGTGCTATTAGCGATTTCGAAATACGCACAGAAGCTACTTTAGATGCGAGAATACCCAAAACCGAAATAGTAATAAATACCACTACAATATTTGCTACTGTTATAGCTACGGGGTAGGGCAAACTAGGCGTAATCATAACCAACGAAAAGGTTTGTTGTAACCCAACAATTATCAGTCCTAATACAATACCTAAAATACCACCTAGTATGGCCATTAAGCTACCTTGGTAAAAAAAGATTTTACGAATATCTTTTATAGAAGCACCTAATTTAAATAAGGTGCTTAAGGTTTTCTTTTTATCTAAAATCATCATGATTATAGAGCCAACAACATTAAAAAGTGCTATTATTAATACTAAGGTAAAAATTAAGTAAACCGCTAAATTTTCGGTGTTTAGCATTTTATAAAGCGCATCGTTTAATTGTGCTCTGTTTTTTATAACAATAGCGTTTCCTAAAATGCTTGTCAGCTTATTTTTTACTGTGGTTTCGTCTGCATTGGCTTGCATTTTAAATTCTATGCCAGACACCTGATTGGGTGTGTAGCTTAAAAGATCTTGCGTAATGTTTAAATCGGCATATACATAAGTATCGTTTAAAGTCTCGTTAATATCAAATAAGCCAACATTAATACAGTGTATGGCATTAAAAGCGCTTTTGGTAGAGGTAATTTGCCCAGTGCCGGGTTTGGGTACATAAATAGTAACCGATTTTCCGTAATCTAGAACTCCTAAAGAAAGTTGATTAGATACCCCCCAGCCAGCAACCATTTGGGTAGTATTTGGCGCAATCCAACTGCCCTGTACAATAACAGAATCTACCGCATTAACTACACTGTAGTTCTGATCTACCCCTTTAATATAAGCAGGATAATTTTTGTTGTCGAAAGATAGGATTACACGTTCTTCAATGATTTTGGAAAACGAAGCGATATCTTCAAGTGCCGCCAGCTGCTGCTGCTGCTGTTCGGTAATAATAAACGATTTTCCAGTACTTGGTACGGCTTTTAAATCGGGGTCTATAATGGTAGAAAACTGTAAGGTAAAGTCTTTTAAACCAGAAAAACCAGACAATACAATAAATAACGATGCAGCGCCTAAAATAACGCCAATAGCCGCAATTATTGTAATAAAATTTATGGCATTGTTGCTGCTTTTAGAGCGCAAATAACGTTTGGCAATATACAGCGGAAAATTCACTTACGACTTTTTACGTTTTCCTAAAAGGTCCGGATCTGTAATAGGGTTGTCTTTACCTTTTAAAGATTGTTCTATTTGGTCGATATACTCCAAAGAATCATCAATAAAAAACTCTAAATTAGGCATGCGTCGCAATTGGTTTTTAGTGCGTTGTGCTAATTCATGTCTAATTAAAGGCGTATTCGATTTTATGCCTGCTAATAATTCTTTGCCCTTATTATTCGGAAAAATACTTAAATACACCTTAGCAATAGACAAATCTACAGTAACATTTACTTTAGAAACCGATATTAAAATACCTTGCATACCCCCTTGTGTAGCAGCACTTTGTAGTACGTCTACCAAATCGCGTTGTAAAACCGAACCTATTTTTTTCTGTCTATTACTTTCCATGTTGCAAAAATAGTGGATATTTAAAGATAATCTTACTTTTGATAGTAAAATTTATAGTTCTAACATAAAATTATAAAAATGAATAAAATAGAACATATAGGTATAGCTGTTAAACACTTAGAGACCTCTAATGCCTTGTTTGCTAAATTGTTTGGTACGCCACATTATAAGACCGAAACTGTAGCCAGCGAAGGTGTTAAAACCTCTTTTTTTAAAGTCGGTGAAAATAAAATAGAATTGTTGGAAGCCACCACAGCCAATAGCCCAATTGCTAAGTTTTTAGAGCGGAAAGGGGAGGGTGTACACCATATTGCTTTTGATGTAGAAGATATTGTAGCAGAAATTAAACGCTTACAAGAAGAAGGGTTTACAGTACTGAACGAAACGCCTAAACGAGGGGCAGACAATAAGTTAGTTGCATTTTTACATCCTAAAGATGCTAATGGTGTGTTAATAGAACTTTGCCAAGAGATAAAGTAATTAAAAAAAGACTTGCAGTATATTAAAAATAATAGTAATATTGCACTCCAATTTTGAGGTCCTATAACTCAGTTGGTTAGAGTATCTGACTCATAATCAGAAAGTCCCTGGTTCGAGCCCAGGTGGGACCACTTTTTAAGATTGTAAAACCCTGTAAACTATTCGTTTGCAGGGTTTTTTGTTTTCTAGGGGACTAATCAGGGGACAACCAAAATTCTAAAATATTAAAGATTTGTGCTGTAATATTTTTGATACAGAGAATAATTATATTTTATAAAACCTAATTAAGCCTTATAATTACATAAAGCCGCATTTAATTTCTTAATTATTTTATGTTTCAACTGTTTTGGAGACAGCACTTCTATGGCATCTCCAAATCCTAGGATAAGACGTTCTAACTCAAAATTTAAATGTACAACTATTTCTATAACTACACTGCCATCTGGATTTGTACTTAAATGAAAAAAGCTAAGATAAATAGAGAATGATTATTTATAAAATCAATTAAGATGCTTTATAATGAGTATTATATTACTCAAAATAACTATATTTGTATAATATATTACACATTATGTCTAAAAATAATTCAATATTATTACCAAAATTAGAGCGTTTGTTGGAAGAAATGGGCGAGCAAATAAAATTAGCACGTTTAAGACGAAAACTAAGTACAGATCAAGTTGCGGAACGGGCAGGTACGAGTAGAAAAACGCTATATTCTATCGAGAAAGGGAAAAGCTCTGTTAGCATCGGTATTTACATTAAAGTTTTAAATGTACTTGGTTTGGAAAATGACGTTTTGCACATAGCAAAAGATGACGTTCTAGGTCGAAAACTGCAAGATATAGGATTGAAAACTAAAGAGCGCGCTCCAAAAAGAAACTAAAAATGAAACGGACTATATATGTTTACGCCGATTGGTTGGAGTTAGGTGCCCCTGTATTAGTTGGTGAATTATATTCAGAGGCTTTAAGAGGAAAAGAAATTTTTTCTTTCGCTTATCACAGTGATTGGTTGCAATCTGATTATGCCTATCAGCTTGATCCAGATTTAGGCTTGTTTGAAGGTGTACAATATTTGAATGATGAAAAGTCGAATTTTGGGTTGTTTTTAGATTCTTCTCCAGACCGTTGGGGTAGGGTGCTTATGAAAAGAAGGGAAGCGGCACTAGCTAGAAAAGAAGAAAGAAGAGTAGATAGATTATTTGAAACAGATTTTTTATTAGGCGTTTTTGATGGACATAGAATGGGGGCTTTACGTTTTAAATTGAAAAAAGATGGCCCTTTTTTAAATGATAATAAAGAATTGGCAAGTCCGCCGTGGACATCAATAAGGGAATTAGAACAAATAAGCTTGCGTTTAGAAGATGATGATAGTCTGGATGACCCCGATTATTTAAAGTGGTTACAGATGCTTGTTTCTCCTGGTTCTTCTTTAGGTGGCGCTAGACCAAAAGCAAGTGTACTGGATAACGAAGGTCATTTATGGATTGCTAAATTCCCAAGTAAAAATGATGGCGATGATATTGGTGGATGGGAAATGGTAATTTACGAATTAGCTATTCAGTCTGGAATTAAAATGGCAGACTCTCAAGCTGAAAAATTTAGTAGTAGCCAGCATACATTTTTAACTAAACGTTTTGATAGAACCAGTTTGGGCGAAAGAATTCATTTTGCATCTGCAATGACCTTATTGGGCTATACCGATGGCACAGATGCTTCCACGGGAGCTAGTTATCTTGAATTGGTAGATTTTATCACGAAGCATGGCGCGAGCCCAGAAAATGATTTAAAACAACTATGGCGAAGAATTGTTTTTAGTATTTGCGTGTCAAATACCGACGATCACCTAAGAAATCACGGTTTTTTATTAACAGATAAAGGTTGGGTTTTATCTCCTGCCTATGATATAAATCCCGTAGAAACGGGAACGGGTTTAAAATTAAATATATCTGAAGACGATAATGCTTTAGATCTTGATTTAGCCTTAGAAGTTGCTCCTTATTTTAGGGTTGAAGCAGCGGAGGCATCACAAATAATAAACCAAATAACCCAGGTTGTAAGTAGTTGGGGCGTAATAGCTAACAAATATGGGTTGTCTAGAAGAGAACAAGAATTAAAAGCTTCTGCGTTTATTATAGAGAGCTAGTCTTTGATGGTAGTATCTCACTAAGTGTGTAAAGTTAAAAATATCGAGGGTTATAGTTCTCGATATTTTTTTGTTTAATCTTGCCTGTCGGTATACAGGTTTTAAAATTTACACACTTTTCGGGATAGTGTCTTTTCCAAAACAATTCATAGCTTATTTTTCTAGCTAGCTTTTTTATCTTAATTAACAGATTTACTTTTTAATAATTTTATAAACGTGTTTGCTAGCAGAATTCACTTCTTGAATAGATAAAAAATAAACGCCACTGGTGCATGAAGAAAGATCTAAGCTGTTTTTTGAGTTAGTTTTCTCAAAGAGCAATTTACCAGTTTGAGAAAACAGTTGTAAATTATAAAATTTACCTTCTTGGCTATTCCAATTCAGTGAGTTAACAAAAGGGTTAGGGTATAGTTTTAATTGGTTTAAGTTTGTATTATTTTCAATTTCTTCAACTCCTAATGTTTCCGAAACGTTTTTATAAACAGACACTAATCCATTATATGTAGAAAAGTTGTCAATAAACAAATCGTGTTTACCATCGTTATTATAATCGTATAATAGCAAATCTCCTTTAGTATTATAATCATCATTATCATAATAAGCTTTGTAAGAGTCAATTGTGATTCTGTTAAAAGTTAAATAGTCTGTTGTTGTGTAATAAAAAATATTATTCATGTATGATGGCTTATCATAATTCCAAGCATAAATTTCATAAATCCCATCTTCATCATTATCGTAAAACTCTATGTCTTCGATATTTAAATTTTCGATCACAATTGGTTCAAAATTATTTTGACCATCATTTTTGAAAAATATAAATGAAGAATCATAAATAGTATTGTATAGAAAAAAGTCCAAATCACCATCTAGATCTACATCCTTTATTTTTAGATGACCGCTATCATATTTACCATCATTAAACTTGGTTAAGCTATTCTCTGAAAATTGCTCATTATCATTCTCAAATAAAGTTATTTCAGTTATCCATTGATCCTTTTTGTAATAATAATTCAAAACCAATATATCGGTTTCACCGTCCTTATTAAAATCGTCATAAGCGAATGTTATGGGTGAAAGATTATCAACATTACCACTTATAATTAAGGGCTGTAATACTCCAAAATCAACTCCTTTATTATTTTTTATCCAATACAATCCGCTCTTATCCCCAGAAGCTTCATTATGCCTATCAAAAATTATATCTTGAAAGCCATCGCTATCTATGTCTGCAAAAGAAATTTTAGTTGTTAAAAAATCATCAGAAAGCGAAATAGATTGAATAAATTCAAAATTATCGTTTCCTAAATTTTTATAAAACTTAATGTAATTTCTATAATTCTTAAAATCAACAACATCTCCAAGGCCATCATTATTGAAGTCTGTGATATTGTTATATGTATAATAGTTTGTATTGGGGTTAGACTGTACTCCAATTAAATGTTGTATTGGGCTTAATTCGTTATTAGGTTTTATTTCAAAATAACCTAATCCACTATCGGTACCTATACAAATATCTTCTTTACCATCACCATTCATATCTATTATAGAAAAATCGTTTGGAGAAATAAATTGTTGAATACAAATGGTTTTATCTTCGGAACCATCTATATCATTATTTATAAAAATCTCATTATCGTATGGGCCTGAAGTGAAAGTAAAATCTAAATTGGTATCGTTATTGAGGTCTAAAAAATTAAATTGAGCTAAATCATACATGTTATTTATCTCAAAATGTTCTAATACTACCTGTGGCTTTTCAAACACGCCATCTTGAATTTTAAATTTGTATATATTAGAGTGATTGCTTTGAGTTTCTATTGCAATGTAAACGGAATAAACTTCATTATCTTCTTTTTTAACGTGAATTAAATTCGATGAAAAAGTAGTGCTGGGAAAAAAAGGAATGTTTTCAACTTGCATTACGTCTTTTAAAAAAACAAATTCATTTTTATCTTCATCAAAATCAAAATATCTCACCCAAAAGGATTCATTTTTCCAATATAAAATATCTTTAATCCCATTTCCATCAAAGTCCATTACGACATAAGAATTTAATTGAGACTGTGCTTGTAGTATGCCTGGATTGACAAAATTATCTTCTTCATTCAAATAAATTCTTAATACATTTCTGCCTAATACATAAAAATCAAAATCACCATCATTATCGATGTCATCAATTTTATAAATTGAATTTGAAGAGCCTAATGAAAACAAAAATTGAGCAGGCTGAAACCCTCCTGTTTTATTGTTTATTAACACATATGCATCGTTGTTATAATAAGACTTATCAATTAAAATCAAATCGATAAAACCATCTTTATTATAATCAAATTTTAAGGGATCGATTGTGTAAGAGCCAACAAAATCAGCGATTTTTTGTGTTTCGCCAAATGTATCATTTTGTAAGTTATGTAAAACACCAATATTCTTATAAGAATAATAAGTTATTAGATCTGGATACCCATCATTATTTAGGTCTAAAGAAAGAATAGGTTGTTTGTTTACATCTAATTTAATTGGTGGAATAGCATTAAAATTTCCACTCTCATTTTTCTGTAATACAATATGCTTCGAATTAACGATATTATGTTTTATAATATCCAAATCTCCATCCTTGTCGAAATCATCATAAATAATTTTGTTACTTAGATTATGATGATCGTAAATATTCACTTTATCCTCAAAGCTTATTTGCCCAAAACCAGACTTAACAAAAAACAGGATTAAAGTAAAAAGTAAAATTTTTCTTTGTAGGTTTTTATCTAAAACAAAAGCTTTTTTAAATATGAACGCAAAAAATGCTCCAACAATCATCGGAAGCCAACTTCCTAAAATAAGCATTGTTATTGAGGTGCTTATATAGGTTAAACCAATAAAGAGTTTATAGCTAAGCTTAAATTTATATCTAATTAAAGGGTATTATAATCGGGAAATCAAATTGTACACAGTTTGAAATCAAATAGTACATAAATTTAAACAAAGGTAAACAAATAACCACCGTTTAAACAACATTAAAATATCATTTAAACGGTGGTAAAAAGCTACTTAAACAACATAATATCCGTATAGCTACTATTGTAGTTCACACTGGTGTTAACCTCTAGCTTTGTAGCATGAGCAAACGGATTAGATGTTAAGGTTCTATTGCCAACCCACTCACAAAGCTCTATTATGGATGATTTGTTCGAAGTGAAATAAAAGTACCTTTGGCCTTCCAATACGCTCAATACATCTAAATAATCGCTTAAACTCCAATAGTTTTTATAAGTAACCGAAGTGGTTTGCAAATAAGGTGGATCTATTAAAAATACCACATTAGGCGTATCTTTATACTGCTCAAATATAGCCTTATAGTCTAAACTTACTATGTCTAAACCAGTTAAATAGCCGTCGGCATTATAGTCGCTCATTCTAACGCAATTATATAGCGTGCTTTTCTCTAAATCGGTATAATTAAGCACATACTTCATACTAAATAGCAGCGACGACGATATTGTAATATAATCTACATACCCGTTTTCGTTTTCATGCTGTTTTATCGCTTTTAAGACACGTTCTTTAACCTCACCCGTTATACGCTTATCTTTAGGCCAATCGTTTACTAGCGCCCTTATTTTTGCTAGCAACACGTTAGTTTGTGGTATAGCGTTAATGCGTTCACGATAATTATCGTAGTCGTTATAGATCACCTTAGCATTTGGATAGTGTTGTTTGGCCGTGTGTGCTAATAAGCCGCTACCTCCAAATAAATCTACATAAACACCGTCTGCAGGATATTTGTGTAACGCTTCTTTAAAACTTTTAATAAATTTCCGTTTCTGACCCATAAACGGCAAAGGCGCAGTTGTGTACTGTTTTTTCTTCATTTCTGTTCGTTTTTTGATTGATGATTAATTGATGATTGATTGATGATTGATTGATAAACTCTATATTTGCGCTTCCGACGGTATAACAAAAAATAATAAAGCCAGTAGCTCCCAGAAGACTTATGTCCTCCAGTAGCTACTGGCTCTTGTTTTAAAAATACCGTCGGAAGTTTTTTAAAAGCTGGGGGACTCTTATTTATCCCCCGACAATCGGTGATTAGTCGATTATCGTGTAGTTTTCATCGAGGGCTTTCCTCGTTCTGTCCATGTCGCGTTGGGCTTGGCCTTTGGTTTTTGCCGCGCCTTTTACCTCTGCTTTCGGCCTTTCAGAATTATCCAGAATAGCAAGATAGAACACATACTCGCTGCCTGCTTCTAGATTGCTTGCAGGAACATTATAACTGCTGTTCTTATCAACGCTTATAATAGCGCGGTCGCCAATGATATGCGAGACTGTCGCCACTTTTTTGTGTAATGTTGTTTTTTGGGCAAAACTGGCTACACTTACCAATAATGCCATAACTACTAATAGTCTTTTCATAGGATTTGGGGTTTTAAAATATTAATATTCTCGTATTGATGCACTTTGGTTCTGGCTGCTATTACAGCGTTGTACATCGCGTTATAACAATGGTTTTCGTCTAGTTTATCTAATAACTTCACTAAAAATTTACCGTATTTATTTAAGCTGTCAAGCTCTACGTTCCAGCCTAGTACTTCGCTAATGGTATCGTCTTTATCTCCAAACGCGTAGCGGATGTCCGTGTCTCGCAAAAACAACCAGTTAAAGAAACCACCAAACACGGCGTTACCTAACTGGTCGTAACTGGCTGCTATCTCTATAAAGAAACTGGAAGTTCCTGCCAAAATATCTCGTGCCTTACGCTTTTCGTTAGTAATGCTTACTACTACTTTCCAAATAAAAGCTAGCGGCGTTACTACTGCAAAAAGCACCAAACTAACAGCTATTAAAATGACTCCTAAAAGGAGATTTCCTATATTGGTAAAGAATTCTTTCATGTTTTTTAAATTTCAAATGGATAATCGTGTTCATCGTATAGATCTATAATACCTGCTCGTAATTTTGCTTCTAATTGGTTGTACAAATCCGTTCCTACGTTTTCTGTTCCCAACTCTACCAACATCATGTAACATTTTGTCCATTTTCCAAAGCAAATGGTATCTCCTAAAGGCTCTAACAACAATTCTAGTGCGTTATAATCGGCCAGCTCTAATTCTGCGCCTAGTTGGGCGCGCAAAGACGCCGTCATTAATCTGAACTCTTCCTTACCGCGCTGCTCACGCAATATTTGTAAGTCTACCTGCTCTTGTATTAAACGCTGTTGCTCTTGTAATGCCTTATCTTCTAATTCTTGGGTAGTAAGAGGTAAAACTTCCCTTGTACCTATATCGTTAACTTCATCATAGATTATACCACCCAATTTATGGGTCGATGTACTGTATTCTGGTGCGACAAATTGTCTATACCCATCTTCAAACCATTGTGTTGAATTGGATTGTGAATTATAGTTTATGTTTGTGCCTTTTACTTTTGGTATAGAGACCAAGGTATAAGGTGTTTCGTTTATGTTTATATATTTATCCATTATAAGTTGTAATAAGTTATTATATTCGATTCTAAATCAGATAACTGAGCTTCTATGTCAGTCAGGAATACGATTCCTTCTGTAAATCTACCAGTTGCTTTACCATTATTAGATGTAACGCTTAATACTTGAATTCTACTAGATGTATTTAAATTTATAGAAGTTATACTATCACTCGTTTCTGTTAACAGATCTCCATTGACCTTACCTATAAATCCGCTATTCCCTTGTATATGATATACAGTATCTAGTTTATAATTAGTCCCCTCATAAATAGAAGTATTAAATACTGTTGCTCCATTAAGCGTCCTTATACCGTGATTGGTATTATTCTCGTTTGTTAATGATTGTATACGTCTTACTCCACTACCAGATTGACCGTCAAACGGAGCTATACCAAATATTGCATTATCTGCTGAATCTGCTATGGTATTAGCACCTACTACTAGTAAAAATAAATTCATATCTCCGCCTGCAATTGAAAATCCTGATGTTGCAAAATTATTACCTGAGTTTACGGTTTCTACAATATAAGGATAACCAGCAGACGTTACATTTACCACACCATCAGTTGCAATATTACCACCAAAACCAACTGCGTTTAAATGTCTACCATTACCACTTGCATCATAGATGACATCAACTGTGGCATAATCTGATCCTAGCCAATTTTCAATGTGGGGGATATCCAATTCATTATTACTATCCCATTGACATAAGAGTGTATCATTAGTTACCCCATTTCTTATTGTCATAGGATTTGCGTGTGTTGCGCTTAATCTTCTTGCTATAGAATAAGCAGTTGCAGGCGAATAGTTGTCTAGTAAATAACTACCCCCATAAACATTAAAAAAATTTGCTTTCTTTTTCATGTTATCCCGCTTGTGTTATTGTTGTCCATACCGTGCCGTCGTACAGGCGTTCTACCGTTATTAAATTAAGTACCGTGCCATCGTAAGATCCTGTTAGGTTGTTTGTCCAAGTGACTGGTAATGTTAAACCATAATCGCCAGTTGCGTATATAGTTAACACTTTACTGGTGTTTGTAGGCAAGTTCCAATCTTCTGTAATGGTAAAGTTTTGCGAAAGGGTTAATATTATAGTCTCTGTCCATAACCAATCTACTTCGTGCGCCACCCCAACAGACACGTTTAAACAGCGGTCGTGCATGGTAGCTCGCACCGTACTGGCTTTTAAATACCCTTCGCTTGCATGGTTACCCCAACCAAAAGCAGACTCCCAATTACTTATTTGTGTTTCTGTAATCGCTTTTACATAGCTTGGTACAGTAGGGTCGGTTTCATTTCCAGATCCTTCTCCTGATCCAAACCCTTGAGCATTAACCCATTCTTGAGTAGCTAGGGTTCCAGAGCTATTTGGTATATATAGCAATATAGCAGCCATTACTTGAGAGTAATCCAGTTCCACTATGTTAAAACTATTTGTTGATTCTAGCCCTATTCTTCTGTTATCACTACCTAAGCTAATTACATCACCTAGAATTCGTGTTTCATTGCTATTAACAAAAACAGTCCCGCTATTAACATTAAAATCATTGCTAGATAGAATATGTGTTCTAACAGTCTCTATTTTAAAGAAAGCCCCTGTAATTGAATGACCTAAGTGTCTTCCTATTTTTATACCTCCATAATTCGAGCCTGAAGTTCCTATAAACAATTCAACGCCTGATGACGAATCGTTTATAATATTGTATCCAGGCAACTCACCTTCTTGCAAAGCCGCATTCCAAGTATCTATATCCTCTTCAGTTATACCTTTAACCCACATTGGTACTGTTGGGTCGGTTTCCTCAACTTCTCCGTTTATTTCTGGCTTATTTCTTATAAAATCCGCTGCTTGGTCGTCGTCCTGTTCCCAGTCAGATTGCACTTGGGGATTTAGCCCCTCCAACTTCTGCTTTTCTTCTGTAGTATAGTTGTTTTCTGTCAAACCCCAACCCTCTACCTTATCTACTTTTTGGTTGAGATAGGTGTCTAAATTTTGTACATCTGTTGTTGGTATCGGTTCGTCTTTATGACGATAGCTATCCCAAACCGCCCAAAATTGGGCTTGGGTCGGCTTCAAGCCAGTACGGAACCAGTTTTTTATTGTGCTTAAAGGTGTTGCCATAATTGTATTTTTTTTATCATCCTGAGCGGAGTCGAAGGGTTAGTTTCCTGTATAAATTATATATGCTAGCGTGTAGTACGGTGGACGGTTTTCGTGAGCTGCGCCACCACCTTCACCACTAATGGTATGGTTGTGGTTACCACTACTAGAGGTTGTTTTTGTTTCGTTAACTGTTGTTCCTGGTTGTAAGTCGGTACCACCACCACCAGAACTAGAACCTGTCTTAAAGGTCATGGTATGCGTGTGGCTGCCTGCATGGTTTGTAAAACCGCCGTGGTTGTGGTTTGGCATTTCGTTTACCGTAAGGGTATGCGTTTTTTCTCCGCCTGTTTTACCTATGGCATTATAATCGGTGTCTGTTGAATGGTAGCCTACTATAAAACGCCCACGTAAATCGGGAGTGCCATTGGTACCGTCGCATAGTTGCCAGCCTGTAGGAATGCTGGCCACAGAACCGCTGTATAATTGTGGGTTAGTGTTTGGCGGTAGGATGCGCGACTTTAGATTCTTTAAAGTATCTATACGCACAAAGTCGCTCCACGGTATAGCGCCTGTACCAGAACCAAAACCTACCCAACGTTCTATTACAACATCCTTTAACACGCCGTTCTCGAATATCTTTTGTGTTGCGGCCTCGTATATTTTTACAGATGCCAATGGTGCGCCACCCTTAAATACAAAAGCTTCGCCGTTTAGATACACGATACCGTCGGTAATATTGGCACCTACCTGTTCGCAACCTTGTAATATAGTTTTATCGCCTGCCATTTCTCCTAGACCACCCAAAAGGGCTAAACCGCTTTGTAACGCGTCCAGTATATTTGTGCTAAGCCTAAAACCGCCTGTTTGATTAAAATGTATTGTATTCATTAAATCGTAATTATTTTATAGTTTTTGCCTGCTAGTTTGTAAAAATCTATAAGGCCTATTACTTCGTATTGTTGAATTTGAATAATTTCGGCTGGCACGTACACCGTAAAATCGGCTGCCGAACCTACCAGTTCGTTTTCGTTATAAAGCCAAGTGGGATTGGCACCTGCATCTATTTCGGACTCTGTATAAATGTATTTCGGGCGGTCTTCGCCGTCTGTATATATATAAAATGCATCGTGTACGTCGCCATCGTTAATGTAAATGCGCCTTAGCTCTGGGTCGAACCGATCGTTAAGAGCGCCGCGCATACTGCATATTTGCCAGCTATGTTCTAGTTTGTAAATATTGTCTAGACGGTATTGCCTCCAGTCGTAATGTAAATTTACAAGCGGACTTATAAGCGCATGCAGATAAGCTATTGTTTTGGGTTGCCGCAATGTAAAGGGCAACAATAACACCGCCAGACGCTTGTAATTAATACTAAACCACATACTCTATATTGTTGAAGTTATCTACTTTAAAGTATCCGCTTTCTGGTATGGTCTTAACATCTACAGGTACAGGATCGCCGTAATCGTTTAATTCTGGATCTATCCACGAACTTTCTATATTTATTATATGGGCTATTTTTACACCGTCAACCTTTTGCAGTTTGTCCACAAAGTTTTGCACGATAAACTCACCATCAAACGGGAGTTCTTTCATGTATTCGTTTATGGCATCTTCTACAGGATAGTTTCCGTTTTTAATACTCATACCCGTATTACTTAACACCAGCGGATCACGAAAAATACGTAGTGACAAATACAGGATATCTGGCTCGTAATTTATTATGGTAATTTTTACACCTGCAGGTTTAACTTCTGCAATGTAGGCATCGAAAGCCGAACGCTGGTCGAGTTCTATTGGTGCTAATTCTTCGTTGGTTTCGCCTGCTATTTTTAATATTACGCGACTATCTACTTCACTTTCGTTAACAGCGGCATACTTTATAATTTTACTGGCTTCAATCTGTGCATCGGTAGCGTTTTCGTTATCAAAATTGTCAGTATCGGCAATCAGGTCGAAACCGTACTGAAACTTGAGCGCCATATACCGATACCACGGTAAACGGGCGTTTTTCTGGTTGAGAATTTGCGTGTCTACCTCGTTAGCATGTAAATCGAATAACAATTCGTGCGTATGTATGGCCACAGCAATAATATAGGCGAACAAACGATAAATAGCTACCTGACTGGTACTGGTTAGGTTTGCCAAATTAACATCGCCTAAAAGGTTGTTTAGTATTTCGGTGTGTATTTCTGTAATTGTTCTTGCCATTATCTTACTATAAAATCGTTTTCTATTTCCATATAACCAATACCTTCAAACTCTGTTGGGTCTAGTTCGTCTCCACCGCCCGAGTCTACAATTTCTAAATTGGTAGAAGTTGCTGGTTTTAGGTATTTGCGTTTGTAATATTCTTGTACACTGGGTTCCGACGGTTCTAACTCTGGAATCTGCAAAACCGTACCCGTTGCCATAGCCGATGTAATGCTTAAACCATTGGCTACGGCCAGCTCTAGCATTTCGTTTATACTGCCATATTCTTGTATGGCAATATCCAGAAGGCTTTGGTTATATTTTACGCGAATTTCCAATTTACTTTTCGTGGGCTTGTTTGTATTCTTCAAACTCTTTCATCAACTCCTTGTAGCTTGTTTGCAAACGGCTGTATTTGGTTTGCCAACGCTTTTCAACCTGCTGTATTTTTACACGCCATTGCGCGTCTATTTCAGCCTGTTTTTTTTTAAGCAGCTCCATATCCTGACGCATTTTTTCTAAGCTGGCGTCGCTATCTAAAACCATGTCCTTATAAATGGCTTGTATTTTTGCCGTTAGATCGGCATCGTCTTGCTTAAAGCCCTGTATTCGTTTTTTGCGCTCGAAAAGCCAAGCCCCTAAACCACCTAAGCCTAAAATAATTTCGCTAATATGTGGTGTTAATAAATCTATCATTGTGTATTGCGTTTTAAGGTTATGTAGTTTTTTATATCGTCGTAATTTTTCCCGTCGCGCTGCAGGTGTAATTTTACCTTGGTGCGGAGCTCGTTATCGTTTACGTTACTATTTATGAACTTAATAAGGTTTGCGCCTAACAAGGGGTCTTCTTTTAATTCGCCTTGGTTCATTCTCAAAATAATGCCTACCTCTTGAGTTAAGCTTTCGCCGATTTTAAAGTCGCCGTTTTCTATTAACAGATCGTCGTTTTCGTCCAGTAAAATATCTTTCTCCATTAGGTTCCTTGTATTGTTGTGGTAACAGCTGCACCGTTGCTAGCGGTTCCCGTGGTGGTTCTGCCAATGGTAAACTCGGCAACACCTGCAGCAATCTCATCGGCTAAATGTTGTCTGGCTTCCTCGATATCTATCTCTGGATTGTCCGACATGATGTCCATAGCCTGTCTAATCTTCGCAGATAACTGTTCTTGAGTAATTGGCATATTATTCTATTAAAATGGTGTTTAAACGTTCTTTAATAGCAATCATTTCTGCAACATTAATCGTATTGCCGTAAATGACTTTTATCTTGTTAATCTCATCAATCATATCGTTTAGGACGTCTTTAAGAGATTCGTTGTTCTGTTTTATTACAACTCCAGTTTCTTTTACTGTTAGCTGTGTTTTATCGGCTGTTATAACCGTTTCTTCAAGATTGGAGCAGCCTATTAAAAAGGTTGCGGCCTCTTGGTTTAAAATGGTACCTATTAAACAACGTGCGCCTATTTTGGGTTTTACATAGCAATCGCCCAAACCTAAAAGCACATCGTAAAACGGTAAATTGTCGGCGGTTCCTGTAGCGGTCATGGTTTTTGCTTCCCAATCAATTTCGCTTACCGTAGCCCAGTGCGTCTGTATTTTATTGGCCTTGTTAAACTTTCGCTCTATTAGGCTGCCAAACTCTTGTATTTCCTGTCCGTTCTTTTTCATAACACACTACCGCCTAAAGTGATTACCTGTCTTATTTTTGCTTTATCGAAGGTCTTTTTTACCGACTCGATATAATAAACGCCTTCGCGATCTTCGTACAGTTGGCTCTCAAGCTTCACCTTTAAACCGTGCCTTACGGAAGGAATCCCGAAGGCCGTAAACGAACCATCGAAGCCACCGCGCTTTTTGGTTTCGTAGTCTTTCTGCAGTAACTTTTTTACTTCAGCTTCTACTTCAATATTGTAGTAGGTTAATTGGTAGGTGTCGCCGCCATTGTCGCCAATTTCTACTTCTATCTTCTTGCCGTCTTTTAATACCGAAACCCCTTTAATTTTTAATACAATATCCTCGGCATTTCGGTAGTTTAAATCATTGCTAACGGCATTGCGTTCTAAATGAAAATTAACCGTTTCCTGATCGGAATCGTCGCTATAATATTTACCACACACCAAAGTTTTTCCGCGCATATAGCTATATAAATTGTAAGGTGCATTTTGCAATTTGTCTAATACTGCGGCTACGTTGGTTTGCGCAAAACGCACACCGCCAAGCTCTACACCTTCTAAAGCGTCTACCTTGTATCCAGGAACAATGTGTTCTAAAAGCTGCTGTAAGCTAACCGACTTGAAGCTAGCGTTTACAGGCAGTTGCTTGAGTTTCCACATTTCGTCCTCGCAGGTAATTTCTATAGGAATGTTTGCCGAAACCTGTGTAACATAGCCTTCAAACTCGGTAATGTAAGTACCGTTATAGCCAAAAGCTATACTTACAGGAGCGCCACGCCTGAATACTTCGCGAACTTTTTTAGCATTATATTTGTTATCGATAAACTTTACGTTTCTAGGCAATCGTATTATGGCTCTATCCGTTAATAGCTTAAAGCTGCTTTCTATTTCTACCGAAGACACCTTAGTTAACACAAAAGCCTCTCGACCGTTATATTCTGGAAAGCTTACGCGTATGTTCATTGCTAACGTCATACACTAAATTCTAAAGGTTCGTCACTACTTGCGGTAATCTCAAACGGAATTACATTTTCTTTGCCTTGAGCCTGTTTAAAATCAATGTCCTCAATGGTAATGCTAAAGATGCTTTTATCTAAAAACAGTTCACCCAACACCTCTATACTATCGGCTATTTCTTCCCATCTTAATAAGGCTTTATATTGGTCTATAGCAGAAAGATTTGGTGTATCTAAGCACAAGCCTCTAATACGTATCTGCCAATCGTCGAAACCGTATATTTCTTTTACTGTTCCTGTACTGCCCAAAACATTAGTTTTAGTGATATTCTTAGCTCGGCGAAAATCAACTATCGTAGCAGGCGGCAAATCAAAATCCTGATACGGGTTTGCTATTAATCGTCCTGCTTTGCTATATCTATTATAATAGCCACCTTTAAACTTCATCGGGAACATAATAGGCGTCCCCATCCAACTCATTTTCTTTGCGGCCTCGTAAGTTTTTACGGGAATAGACTGGTAGTTTACCAAACCATTATTAGGCGCTTGGTTGTCTACCTTATAGGTAATAGGTGTTACACCAAAAGCGGCGTTAAACAATTGCGATATGTCGGGTCTATATGTACTCATTATAAAGAGATAAGCGAATCGCGTAAACGATCGTTAATTTTTCCTGTTACGGCATCGGCTATTTTATCGATGTCGTTGCGCCAGTTACCATCTATATTGAAATAGTTTTTAATGTCTAAGTTCATGGTAACGGTTTTGCCTGCACCTTTACCAATACCGTTTAAGCCGCTAGCACTTCCAGAACCAGAACCGCTAGAGCTGCCCGTACTGGTTGTTTTACCATCTAAAAGACTGGTAAAGTTGCCGAGTCCTGGACTCGTGGTGTGGGCTTTGTTTTTATTGGCTGTGTACATATCACTAACCAATTGTCCTTTTTCCATTGCACCAGACCAGCCATCTATAAACTGTGCTCCAGCTTGCTTACCAGAATCGAGTCCTAAAAGGTCATTAGCAGCTTGCTTGCCTGTCTCGAAAGCTTTAGACCATTCGCCATTAAAAAAGTGCATCAAGGTTTTTCCTATACCAGAAATTCCAGAAACCATGTCTTTAATTCTGTTTATCACGTAATCTTTTAAGACGCCACCAAACAGCTTTAAAATTTGCCTACTTTTAAAAATCACTTCGCGAAACCCTTCAAATTGATCCCATGCTAACATGACACCAGCCGTTAAAGCCGCTAATCCTGCAACAATCCAGCCTATAGGTGTTCCCATCATGGTAATGCCCAAAACTTTAGTAGAAAGCGTCATGGCTTTAGTGGCTACATCTTGCAACCACGTTACTTTGGTTAAGGATGATATTAAGGGTATGGCCGAGGCTATACCTGTTACTACTGGAGATAGTTCTACTACCGAAGCGGCGATACTGCCAAAGGTGGCGCTGAACGATGTTTTTAAATCGGCCAACCAACCACGAATACCAGAACCAGCCTCTTGTACCGAAGGAATGTTGTTAATATCTAAATCGATACTACCTAAACCTTCTATCCACGCAAGCCCAGCGTCTTCGCCTGCGCCCTTAAAAATATCCGCTAAAACCAGTTGCTTGGCTTGAGTAGTTGCACCTTCCATAGATTTACTAATCATTTGCACGGCTTCAAAACTGGTTTTGTTTGCTAAATCGCTAACCTCTAAACCAATGCCTTTCAGTGCGTCTATTTGTGGCTGGCCAATTTCACGAAGCGACAAATCCGCTTCTTTAATGGAGTCGATCGCCTTGTCGCTAAATATACCTTCCTGTCCAGCTTTGGCCATTAAGGCTATGGCTTGACTTTGGCTTAAACCTAACTGATTAATAAAGGTTGGATATTCCTTCAGCTGATCGATAAAGTCGCCGTTAATATTTGCGCCTTTTTCAAAACCAGCTTCTATAAGTGCGAAATTATCTTCGTAAGTACCACCAATTAATTTGGTCATGGCATTGGCGGCCTTGGCTATTTCGTCGGGGTTTTCCTTAAACACGGCACCAAGCTTATAGGCTTTTGCGGTTAAATCGTCTAAGGCATCGCCCGAAGCTCCAGAGAAACGTTCTATATTGGTTTTTAAACTTTCAATTTCTGTGGTAAACCGTAACCCGTCTATAGCTTTGTTAACCAATTCAACAGTTTGATTTGCTACAACTACTGCAGCTCCCCAATTGGCTTTTAGTTTTTCTTGGTCTGGTGCGTTTTCAATGTCTTTTAACTCTTCCTGAACCTCTACTAATTGCTCTTTGTAACGACGTACTTTGGTTTCGGCCTGTTTTACATCAAAGTCTATTTGCTGTCTGGTTAGCGGATCTACAGCATCGCCCAAACTTGCTAAATGTGCTTTAAGCTTTTTTATTTGGGTTTCTTCCTGCTGTATTTCTTGGTTAAGCTCGTTAAAGCTTTTAATCGCTTGGTTGGCAGTGGTACGAGTGGTCTCATCCATTGTATTTAAGGAAGCGGTAACACGTTGCAGGGTTTGGTTTACAGACTTGGTGTTTTTATCCACACCGCGCATGGGTGCGGACACCTTGTCCATAAGCTCTAAAATCCATTGTGTTGTTGTACTGCTTCCTGCCATACTATTTGCTGAATACCTGACCTAATATTTCGGCCAGTGCTTTTTTTGTTGCGAGTTCTGTAACCTGTAACAGGTTTTTATACTCAACCGCTTTTACATAGGCATACTCCTGATACAGTTTCGCCCAAGCTTTGTTACTTAGCGCTTCTGGATCCACTTGGTAATGGCTACGCAAAAGCGCATTGATTTTGGTTATTTGTTGATGATCGTTGTCTGGGTCTTCGACCTCCAATTGGTAGAGGTCTAACGCTTTTTTACGGTACTCTTAGCTTTGTGCTTTAATAGGTTTAGCTGCTCTAACACCTCAAGGTATACTTCGCCATCTTTATTAAGGGCTTCCATATCGCCGCCTAACACACAGTTATTAATTAAAGTTTTGTTGGCTGCGGCAACATCTTTATTTGCGGCATGGCGGCCAATGGCCTCCAGAACTGGTCGGTCTGGTTTACGCAACACAAAGTTGAAGGTTTCGGTGTCCGAGATTTGCACCTCTAAATCGATAAGACGGGTTTTACCGTATTTAGCTTCCCACTCCTGATTCATCTCAGGAGTGATATCGCTATATTTTTGAAATTCTTTGTTCATGGGCTTAAATTACGTTCCACTCGATGTGGCTTACTATTAAATCTACTTTTATAGAAATGGTACCATCGTTGTTTTTTACCTCGACACCGTCTGTCATAAATTCACAATTACGAATACGGTCTTTTAAAATCACTCCCGTTTTGCTTTCGTACTGGACGTTAATATCAAAAGGTAAAATATCCTGTAAGCGTGCTCCTGGAGGCAATGCCGCCTTAATGGCATTAATTTCTTCTTTAAATAAGGTGACAGAAGCCTGCGCTTCGTAGTTTCCTTCGCCACGGCCTACAGGATATTTTCCTGCACCATAGGCGTTTTCTTTAGCGGTGCTGTCTGTATAGCTTAGTTCTGTAATACCTTCTACGTCTCTAGACAATAGGTTAACGGTAATATTGTTCCAGCCAGACATTTGCCCGAACTTGTTTATAATGGTATTTGCTGTAGTACTCATTTATTATAGTTTATCGGTTAATCCTAAATCCACTTCAAATTCAAATACAATGGCATCTACAACAATGTGTCCCGTAACTTTTAACGGCGTGTCTTCGCTAAGTACTTGTTTTGGGTTTATATAAAACTCGAAACCGCTAATCTCGTTATTGGTAATCATAACCTCGAGGGCCTTATTAAGGCGCGAATTCCAGTCGCTAATAGTTGTAGATAGTATGTAGCCTGTTGTTGCGTCCTTTTTAACAATACCACGCACGCGAGGGATAAGGGTTTTGCGAATAATGCGCACGGCCTTATTCCACACACGGTTGTTTTCGATGTATGCATAATCGTCCGACTTTTCTACACAGGTAGGCGCATTGTTAAAAAACACACCACCATAACCGTTAAAGCTTCCTGCATAGATATAGCCTGAATTTGTTAAGGCAGATTGATCGTTGTAGGTCAAGGTTTCGAAGGTATTCCCGTCGGATAGGTTCGAAGCTTCCCAGCGGTTGGTTCCGTCTATGGTTAAAGGATAATCCTCGCGACCTCTAAAGCCTATAGGCTTGTTTAAAATGTCTACAGACCCTAAGTTTTCGTTTACTTGGCGCACGGCCAACATACCCAACACCGCACCAATAGCAGCGTATTTTGTGTAAGCTGGATCTATGGTTGCAATCGCAGGATCCTGCGCAATACTTACCGATACGTTAGGCGCATTTTCGCCACGTAAATCTGGGTAGTTTGCTATCGGGGTAATTGCAGCAGCTTCGCCACGGCCTTCTAACAATACATTGTCTATGTATCGGAACTCGGCTCTAAAGTTCTCTACAAACAATTGTACAGCTGCAACTTCGTCGGCGATGTCTGGAACGGTAGTCGTGGTATTCATAATACCAATAACTTTCGCTTCTGGTACCGAGCGAACAGCCGTAATAAAATCGGCAACTGCTACCACACCCGAAGGGCTTAAAGTCTCGGCAACAGGAATTAAGTGCAACACGCCTCCTGGACAATAGGTAAAGAAATCTTTAATTTCGTTATGTACCAAAACGCTTTCGTTAGCATCGAAAGCCGCGTTTACGCCTAAAGCCTCGGCATCTTCTATTTGTAAAAGCTTGTGGGCTTTGTTTACTGCTAGCGTCGTACCAGTAAGGGGCATACTAGCGGCCAATATAAAAATATTGTCTTCGTTAGGGTTACTACGTCCTAAACCGCCATTTAACTTGTTAATATTTACACCTCTAAAACTCATTAGTTATCGGCTTTTAATTCTTCAATTCGGGCATTGTAAGCGGCTAAAACAGTGGTTCTGTTGTCACCTTCAGTTTCTAAAACAATGGCAGCTTCTACAGCTTCAATAGTTTCTATGGTTTTTGCTTCAGCAATTAATTCTTTAGCCGTTTTTGACTTTGAGTCTGTTTTTTCTGGAGCTTCAAATTCGTTTTCAATTTCAATAACAGCGCCTTTTTTGCCTGCATGAAGCTCTGCGCGGTTTTGGTTTAAAAAGAATTGGCTGTCTGTAGTTGCAAATACGCTTGTAGCTGTTGGATAATCTTTAAATACGGCTTTGGCTTTATCTTGAAGCTGGGATTTACTGTATGATTTTTTCATGGTTTATTAAGGTTTTAAAAAGGTTTTTCCGATGTTTAAACCGACAATGAGTAACAACAAAGCGCCTAACGATGCTAAGGCTTTCATGTACCAAGGCGAATCGGTTTTTGTTATGGTTTGTGTGGTGTGTTGAGTCTCTAGTTTACTTATAAGAGTCTCGATAATGGTGTCTTGGGTTTGTATTATTTTAATGTATTCGTCTACAAAACAATTTACCTCCAGTTGGTTTCCAACTTTTCTAATAGACGATTTTAAGCGACCGTTAGGGCTTTGGTTCTGGATGGGAAACTCCGATAAATCTGTTAAAGGCACTGTTACCCTTAAATATTCCTCTGGTAATCTTATTGTATCGACCTTGGGAGTGATCGTGATTTTTTTAATGGAATCGTAACGTATGGTTTTTACCACATCTTCCGTTGGGCGTTTCGTACCCCCACAACCACACGCCAAGGCGACCAATAAGAACAGACTAATACAAAATTTCATGCTTATAAGTTTCTATATTCTAATGAGGCATTAAAAGATGGGCAAGCTTTAGACCACTCCCAAGTTTCTATTTTGCCATTGCCGTTAAGGTCTTTAGACAAATCGCGGTGTCCTACAATTTTAGCTTTTGGATATTTGCGCTTTAAGCGTTTTAACAGCTTTAAAAGGGCTGTTTTTTGTTGTGGTGTTCTGGTGTCTTCTGGTTTGTTGGCACGGTTTAAACCGCCAATGTAACACACACCAATACTGTTTTTGTTGTAGTTTTTTACATGCGCTCCAATACGCTCCTCTGGACGGCCTGTCTCTTCGGTACCATCTATATTCACAACATAATGGTAACCAATGCCACTCCATCCGCGCTCTTTATGCCAGCGATCTATATCGGCAGCCGTAAAGGCTTTTCCTGCTTGGGTAGCAGAGCAATGCACAACGATGTATTTAATGTCTCTCATTAGATAGGATTTAGAAGCAGGCTTAAGCGTTGTAAGCCTGCTTTAGGTTTTTTGGGTATTACTAGGCTTTACCAGAGATAATGGCAGCACTACCTTCTACACCGTAGGCTACTATAATATGGTACACGCGGAAACCGATCGTGTTTTCTCTGTTTTCTGGATCCAACTCGGCTGGACGTGCAAAACGTGTTACTGTTCCTGCAGCTTTAGCCGTAGAACCTTTATGGAATACTACAGACGATTTACGGCCAACAGTAGCAGAACCGTAAGCTAACTTGGTTAAAGCAACATCGTCGTACTCTGGTGTTGTAGAATCTTCGTAGATTTTAAAACCGTAGTAACGGCTAGAAATTACACCTTCGGTCTGGTTGTGGTATTGGGTGTAGAATTTTCTGTCTTCTTCCAAAAGATCAGACACGTGATCATCGCATAAGATTAAGATTCTACCTTTTTTATTAATGCCTTTTTTGTTCATTTTGGCCTGTAAGGTTCTTAAATCTTTGGTGGTTAACTTTAAACGGCCTGTGCCATCGTTTTCACCTGTGGTTTCCAATACAAATTGGTTTTCGGCTTCATCATCTTCTTGAGGCGCTAGTCCCCAAATACCGTACTCCATAGTTTCATCCTCTAAAGTTTCGCGGTGCTGCATTTGCACATCGTTTACTTTTTCGTAAGGCAAAGCGTAAAGCTCATCTTTGGTTACAATGGTGTTTTCGGTATCGAACTTGTTAAGCGAAACCACTACGTGACTATCGTCGCGGTTGTTCTTAACAATTGGATAATTGGTGTTGTTAATTAACACCGCTGGAGCTGCACCACGTTTTGGTATTTTAATGGTGTCGTTGTTTACCCAGCTTTGTTTGGATCTAATCTCGGACGCCCAAGTATGCTCGTGGCGTAACTGCTTAATCATTTCCTTTTCGGCCAGTTGGTTTTTAACTGGTAAGGCAACGGTTGTCGCCGCAAAAGATACAGCACCGCCAGCCGATCCTGTAAAAGCATGACCAATAACGGTCACTAATAAAATAGCCACTATGGCTAATACAAATTTTGAGATATTTTTCATGGTTTAAATAGGTTTTTAAAAGGGTTTAAATGGGGTAAAAACACGGTAAATTTTGAACGTATATATATTTAAGGTGCTTGGGGTTTATTGTTTGGCAAAGTAGGCCGCTTCTAAAGCTTCGGCTTCTTTTGGCTTTTCTGCTTTTAGTTTTTCGTAGGCTTCTGGATCGTTAGCCAAATAATCTTCTAAAGTCCAGTTGGCTCTTAAAGCTGCACCTCCAGTAGAACCTTCTTCGCCTTTAAGCTGCGCACTTAGTTTTTCTTTAGCTGGCATGGCATCAATTACCTTTTCGGTAGCATCGAAGTTTGCTTTAGCTAACTCGGTGTAATGTGGCGCTTCGTCTGCAGAGAACTTTTTATCCTTAATACCTTTGTTTACTAAGGCTTCTACTTTTTTGGCTGCGTCGTCTTCCGATTTTTGTTTATCGGCATCGGCTTGCGAGCGTTGTTTAAGTGCATCGACTTTCATAGCACTTTTAGCGGCTTCGATTTGTTCATCGGTCGCGTTGGAATCAAGCCCTAAAAAGGCGATTAATTCATCTCTATCCATAATGTTTGATTTTGATTTATTGTTGGGTTCTTGAATATTAGAAGTCACTTCTGGAATTATAGGCGCACCACAGGCAACTAAAGACATTACATCGGTATCTGTAAAGGCTTCAACTTCGCCTTCAATAGCATCAACAAAACCTTCTTTAAGTAATTCATCTGCGTTCATCCAGTAGTCACCAGAATCCCATAAGGCTTTAATTTGTTTTACGCTTTTGCCTGTTTTTTTAGCATAGGCTTTGGCGTAATCTTCGGTAATGTTCTGTCCTAATTTTAAGGTGCTTTGTACCTCTTTAATATTGCCCTTTACACTTAAAATAGGCATGTGTATCATACCTTGCGTATTGGCTTTTATGGTTGTGTGGAAATGCGAGGTTAAATACGTAAAGGCCGATGCCATTAAAGCATGTACTTTAATTTTTACATCATCGTACTTTTGAAACAAAGCAAGCATATCGTTCGTTGCAAATACAGAGCCACCTTCGCTGCTTCCTTCTATAACAGCCGATGTAACACCGTCTGCAATAGAGGTTTCAATTTCGCGTCTTAAAATACTCTCTTGGTCTGCACTCCAAGACCAAATGCGCCCCACTATTTTAAAGTAAGCTACATTATTATTAACAGCCGCTTCTATGCTGCCAACTTGTTTCTGGCCTTCCGTAAAGGCTATAATTTTATTCCAGTTCACGAGGCAAAAATGCAGACTAACAACAGCTGAAAAAAATTGGCATTCCGATTCGGTAACTTTTCGTTACCGAAAACGTAACCGTTGCTTACCGATTCAGAATAACAAATTCTTAAACACAATAGCTTACTAGATATTTGCCATGTAATACAGTACTAAAATGGCAAAAGACAAAGACCGCGGTATCGCTTATGTATGGTACGTCCAGCAAAACAAAACCGCAAAAGAGATTGCTCAAAAATTAAAATTAACCGAAACCACAGTTGGTAATTGGGTTAAAAAATACGGTTGGAAAGAAGAGCGCAACGCTCGCGAAAACCAAGTGGATAAACGCATAGATAACATTAAAAGTGTTATAGATGATATTACCGACGATCGCAGCTCTGCACGTATTAGGCTAAAGGAACTTAAAGCCGAACAAAAAATAGCACTGGCCAATAAAGATGACGATGAGATACAACTTAACAAAGACATGATCTCTGAAATTAAGCGTGAAATTATTGGTTACGACGATGCCATTAGTAAATGGAACAAAACGCTGGAAAACTTCGATAAGGAAAACAGGGTGTCGCTCTCGAGCTACCTGTATGTTATGGAGGAGATTTTTAAAGATTTACAAACCCAAGACCCGAAGCTGTATTTACAAACTATCGACTTTCAGGAACAACACATTAACAACGTTAGCGTAAAAATAGGATGATAATAAAACGACTTTTAAGCCTGTTAAAACACAGAGCTCCAAAACAACAATACTACCTAGAACTAGGCTCGTATTTTATTAAAAAAGGTACAGGCTACAGGGTTGGCGATACCTTCGAGTACAACGGTAAAAACGGCAAGAAAACCCTGTATATAAAAAACCTGTTTTTCAACTTTAGCCAAAACACAGTATCCTACTCATTATCTAAAACCCCAATACTAAACCGTAGTGAAAAGGACTGATAAAGAAGCCTTAAAGCGGTATAAAGCAAAGTTAGAGCTCGCTCGTAGTGCTGGCGATATTAACCCGTTTGAAACCAAGGCCGAACAGAAAGAGCGTATCGCGCGAGCAAAGACCGATGTAAAATTCATGGTTGAATATTACTTCCCTCACTTTGCTACTGCGCCCTGTGCCGACTTTCATATCGACTGGGCTAACAAAGTCAAGAAAGACAAATACTTTGTTGGTTTTGCCAAATGGGGTCGCGGTCAAGCAAAATCGGTATGGAACAATGTTATTATTCCGTTTTGGCTTTGGATGTGCGAAGGGGAAACCTATTTTGTGCTTATAGGCCAAAATGAAAAACGAGCACAGCAACTCCTTGAGGATATTAGAGCCGAATTTGAAGCCAACCCAAGAATTATTAATGATTTTGGCGAACAAAAAAAACTAGGTTCGTGGGAAGACGGCTTTTTTATTACACAAGGTAAATTTATTGGTCAGGCTATTGGTCTGGGGCAAAGCTGTAGAGGACTTAGGGTTAAAAACTTGAGACCTACACATATTAATGCCGATGACTTAGAGACTAAAAAGACCATTAAAAACGAAACCATTCAGAAAGAACATGTAGAATGGTTTGAACAGGAACTTCTACCTGCTATGGATGGTGATCGCGAACGTGCCACGGTGTCTAACAACTGGTTTGCCGATAAGATGTTTATTAAAAAACTAGCAGACAGACACCCCGACTGGCCTGTACACGAGGTTAAGGCTTACAATAAAGTGACTTTCGAGCCAAGATGGAAAGCGAAGTATAAACCCGAATACTTTAAAAACAAAGAAAGTAAAATGGGTAAATCGTCCGCGTTGGCCGAATACAACCACGAGCCTATAAAAAAAGGAACGGTCTTTTTGGAAAAACAAGTGCAATACAAAAGGATTTTCCCTTTAAACCAATATAAAGCCATTGTTGGCCATTGGGATATTGCTTACGCTGGTACAGAAACCGCCGATTATAATGCGGTTCGTATTTGGGGACTTAAAGACACAAACTTCGACTACATAAACGGTTTTGTTAAACAAACCAAAATGCGAGCCGCAGTAGATTGGATGTGTTACATCCAAAAGAACCTGCCCAGTACAGTTGTTATTTTCTGGCAATACGAGGCGCAATTCTGGAACGATGAAGTAGACAGAACTATAAGAGAAGCAGAAGACGATAACGGGGTAAACTTGCTGTTATTAAAAATAGATACGCCATCTGTAAAAAAAGACACCAGAATTGAACGCCTACAAACCTATTGGCAAAACGGACGTATTTGGTGGAACGTAAAATTAAAGGCAAACACAGACCACAACACGGGTTTAGACCAATATTACGAATTCCCCGGAGGAAAGAAAGACGATGCTCCAGATGCCGACGAGCAATGTATAACACGTCTAAGTAAATACATACCAAAAGGTAAAGGAGATGGCAAAATGAAACAAGGTAAAATGAAGCCTAAAAACGAAAGAATATGATTTACATTACGCAAGACGATTTAAAGACCGAAAGTTTCGAGCGTTTTATAACCGATAGTACGAGTGACTTTCCTACGGTTATCGATAAGGCCGAACTTAAAAGTATAGGCATAGCAAAAACATTGTTGCAAGCCCGTTACGATGTTACCGTTATTTTCGATGAAGCGAACCCCGTGCGCGATGAGTTCTTGGCCGAGATTATTACCAAACTTACCCTAGGCAAAATATTTGCCCGTAATGCTGCCCGTAAACTACCAACCGATATTAAAGAGGACAGCGATTGGGCATTAAAGCAACTGGAAAAAATTAACGCAGGCCGTTTGGTGTTAAGCCTGCCAATAATCACGCCCGACTCTGGAGCTCCAACCAGCGACACCATTTGGGGCAATAACACCAATAAAAACTATTATATCTAGCATGAAACTACCTACTTTTTTATACAACCCTTTAGCCAAATACGTATTTAAAAACACAGACGAACGCACCTTAAGAGTGCTGGCCGTAACCAAGTCTGGCACTTCTAAATTATCTACCCAAACCGAACAGGAGGCCATTAGCATGCAAGCCCAAAGCCTTGAGGAATGGAAAATGGCTTTACTTTTAGCCAGCGATCCAGAAGAGCCAACCCGAGCCGCTCTCGATAAACTGTATAAAAACCTGAAGCTAGATAATCACCTTGTATCGCAGTTCGAGAACCGTGTAGAACCTGTACAGGGCGCTCCTTTTAAACTGGTAGACGCCAATGGAACCGAAAACGAAGCGGCTAAAAAACTGTTTGAGGCCATGTGGTATATCGATTTTATAGAAATGGCTATGTACTCCATGTGGGACGGCACCAAAGTAATAGAACTAGGCGATCTGGACGACAACATGCTACTTAAAGAAGTTACCGAAATACCTATGGGGCATCTGGTACCAAGTAAAGGGCTAATTACTAAGGAAGCAGGCGGCCAAGTGGGTTGGAATTATAAAGAGGGTGTTTTTAAGGACGCTTACATACAAATAGGTAAAGACAATTATTTGGGTATGCTTGCCGAACTAGCGCCAATTGTATTGGCTAAAAAGTTAGGGGTTGGTTCCTGGTTAGATTATATCGAGAAATACGGTGTGCCTTCTATCTTTGCCATTACCGATCGCGAAGACCAAGAGCGTATGGATCAGTTATACGAAGCCTTGTTAAACTTTAAATCAAACAACTTTATGGTTGGGCGTGGACAGGAAACCTTCGAGATTGGAAAAGATACCAGTGTAGACGCTCATAATACGTTTGATAAACTTATTGAGCGTGCAAATAGCGAAATGAGTAAACGCATTGTTGGAGCTACTGGTACCAGCGACGAAAAAAGCCATGTAGGAGCCGCCAAAGTGCATGCCGATATTTTAGGCACAAAACACAAACTCGATAAGTTTTTTATAAAGGTTATTATTAATAACGATCTTATACCACGCCTTGTTAAATTGTCGCCTGCCTATGCGGTATTGGCAAACCTGACATTCGACTGGGACGACACCGAAAGTTTAAGCCTAAAAGAACTGTTAGAGGCTATTAAAGACCTAAGCAGCTATTACGAGTTCGATATTAAAGAACTGGAAAACCGCACAGGTTTACCTATTGTAGGATTAAAGCAACAACAGCCAACGCCGCCAGAACCACAACCAGAACCAGAAGACCCAAAGGGTAAAAAAAAAAGTCTAAACTAAACGCTAAAGCTGCCATTACAGCGTATTATAATGCGCCAAGATGCAGCCACGTCTTACCAGAACCAGTAGCGGTAAACCTAAAACCTTGGAACAAGGTAATAGAACGTATTGCAAAAGAGCTGCATAGTGGTAAGCTAAAGCCTAGCGATTTAGACCAAGAACTTATACAAAAAACTTACGACACCCTTAACGGTGGAGTTGCAGAGGGCTACGGCGCAAGGTACCACCAATACAGCGCACAAAATTCTAGTACCGTACAACGGCTACAGCAAAATATTTACCAGTTTTCTGCGGCTAAAACCTACCAGCAATTAGCAGAGTATAACAGTTATTTGGTAGATGAAAACGGCAAAGAGCGTTCCTTTAATGCCTTTAAGCAGTTGGTCCTGGACAAACACCCAACCTACAACCAAAATTACCTGCAGGCAGAATACCAAACTGCAAAAGCTTCTGGGCAAATGGCGGCCAAGTGGGCAGGGTTCCAACGTAACAAAACACGTTACCCATACCTGAAGTATAGAACCGTTGGCGATGAACATGTGCGCGACGATCATGCACAACTGGATGGTTTTATTGCGCATATCGATGATCCTATCTGGGACAAGATATATCCGCCTAACGATTGGCGTTGCCGTTGCTATGTGGTGCAAACCAACCAAGCTCCAGAAGACGATGCCCTACCAGACTTAAAGTTTATGAAACCTGCCTTTAGTGTAAATGTTGGTAAAACAGGCGTGGTGTTTAACGATCAAGCACACCCGTATTTTATAATCCCGAAAAAAGACGAAAAACGCATGCAAGTCGCTTTTGAAAGTATGAAGCTGCGTTTGGCCTATGGTAAAGCAAAATACACATCGCCAACAGGAAGCAAGGTGTTTGTACACCCGTTTGCCGATCCAGTAGACTTGTACGACAATTATTCGAATGCGGTTTTAATTTCAAACACCCTTAAACGCAATGTAAAATTAAGACCCCATATTGATGGTGCCGTGTTACTGAATACGAAAAACCCCGAGTACCTTATTAATAATAAAATAGGCGAACGCAAAGCCCCTCAAGGTTTAAACTTTAGAAATGTATTAAACAAAGCTGTTAAACAAGGTAGCGAGGTTGTAGTTATTGATTTAATAGATAATCCTAATGCTTTTGATGAAGTGCGAGCTCAAATTATTAGGCATTTAAGAAAGCCTACAAATTACGTAAGTATTAAAGAAGTGATATTGATTTCTAAAGACCGAAAAACAACAGAAAGCATTAAACGAAATAACCTAAAATAACAAAAGCAACCCGAAAGTTGCTTTGTTGTAAGGGGTATTCTTGATGTTACTCGCGAACTTACTTACAGTACAAATATACAAAAAAATGAATACCATAAACCAAATGCCCGATTTTATGGCTATGGCCGAGCAACTTAAAAAGGATTTGCAAAGCGATGCCGAAATGATGGGAACCGATTTTATACATAACAACTTTTATACAGAAGGTTGGCACGGCTCTAGTTTTGAACCTTGGCAACCTAAAAAAATAAGTAACAGTTACCAATTACTACGCGTAACCAATTATCTATTTAACTCGATTGGCGTAACAGAAAGCAATCCCGATCGCGTAGTATGGGAAGCCGATGCACCATACGCACAAATACATAACGAAGGTGGTGTGTTAAATATACCCATTACCACACGTTCCCGAAAATACTTTTGGTTTATGTTTTATGCTACTGGAGACGAAAAATGGAAAGGGATGGCACTTACCAAAAAACAACGTTTTACCGTACACATGGAAAAGCGCCAGTTTATGGGAGACTCCGAAGCCTTTAACCAACAGTGGAACGATCATGTTAGCAACGAAATTTTAAGCCAATTTAAAAACCATTTAAACACTCTTTAAACATGCAAAACTGGAAAGACCTTTATTTAGAACATGCCAATATAATAAGTGCCAAAGCGCCAACGGTACAATGGATAGACCTTTGGCACAACCAAGTCAATTTTTTAACCGAAGAACACCCATTTACAACACCTGCAGTATTTTTAAGTTACAGAACTTTAAACACGCAAGATGTCGGAACTAAGGTGCAAAACGTTCGCGTGCAAGTAGATGTGTATTTGTATTACGAAACCTTTGCCGACACTTATAACGGCGCCTTTAACCAGGACAGTGCTTTAGAATTTATAGACCTTATGGATGCTATAAACGCAGCCTTTCACGGGGCGCAAGGCGACAATTTTAGCAGTATGCGGCGTTTAGGTTTTACCCCTGTAGATACGGGTAACGCAGGCAACCTGTACCGCATAAGCTACGAATGTACCTTAATAGACTACTCTGCGCAACGCGAATACGAAGACCACGAGATTAAAGATATGGTGATTGAAAAGAACGACACACCTTACCAAATAGACTAAAAAAACGCCTTACTGTTTTAGTAAGGCGTTTTAGGTAACGTTCAAAATTTTAATGGTGTTCTTAACACTATAGATTGCTAAGGTAGTTATTTTAACTTGGCTTAGTAATATTTGCTGTTAAAAAATCTAATTTAGCAGATATATAGTGTGCTAATTTATAGTTTTCATCTTTAACGGCGTTGTATAAATCTGTTTGTAAGTCTACTATTGCTGCAGGTTCTAAATATGATTTTGGACGAAGTTTATCAAGCTTTATTTCTTCTGGAGAAAGATCTACAATTAATAAATTATCGCCCTCATTAAAATCATTCGGAATAAGCCCTAAATAGTCTTGAATGTCTTCATCATCATTATCATAGTCCCTACCAAAATCGGTTACTTTTGTCCAATAATGATTACCATTAAATGTTTCAATTACTTTTTTTTCAGTGCAAAAAAAAGAAAATGCCCTCCAGCCATCTTTAGTTACTTCGTATCCTAAATCAATAAATCGTTTCATAATTACACACGTTGAAAAATAATATCTTCTATGGTTTTAACCTCTCTAAAAAATGCCGAGGCCAGTTTGTGGCGTATCCATTCGTCGCTAAATTTTTGCACCCCGTATTCTTTTACTCTGGTTAGGCGTTCGTGCTCTTTGCGTACAGCGTCGTAAAATTGATTGGTAGTATGTTTGGCGGCCATAACACAAATTAAATACAAACCATGCAATTTTGCAAAACGGGTTTTAATTAACAGCATATTTTAAATGCGCATCAAATTGTTGTTTAGATTCCAATAACATGTGTTTATCAGATTCGCTATAACTATCTATAGGTAACAAATTATTAGCTTGAGAAAATAACGCTTGAGCTTTTTGCAATATTGGATCTGCTAAAGTTTGATCGACTATATAAACTTGATAAGCGGCTTGGTAATACCTGTCTGAAAGAAAATATAATGCTGAAGCTTTGGCTTTAGTACATTTTGGTTCTGGGTTGGTAGCGCACCATTGTTCTATTTCCTTTAATCCTGTTCTTAAATCTTCAGTGGTGGAGTGTGGCCGCACATACTCCTTAAAAATGGTTGTTAACGATTGTGATTTCGAAATAAATGTTGTTAGTAGGCATACTATAAATAATAGTTTTTTCATGTCTTAAGTTTTATTAATCTAAAATAACAAAGCCCACTATAAAATAGTAGGCTTAATAAAAATATTAGTTGTATTAGGGGTTTTAGTGGCTAAACTACAATTTTAAACGGATTTAAAGCAAGATTTAAAAGCATGTGTTTTGATGATTTCAAGTGTCCTTTTCTGTAAGAACCCTTTGTTATACATTTAAATTTAATTTAAAAATATATTATTATGTTAAACATTAGTTTTATTCAAACAGACACAGAAAAAGAGTTATTCAAATTCAAAATGAAAGCTGTTCCTAGATGCAAAGAGTTTATTATTTATGATGATTTACAATACATAGTAGATTATGTATTCTATAGTCCAGGACAATTAATTAGAGTATTAATTAGTCCTACAGATACTTCATTTTTTAAAACTGAAACATCTAAGACAATTCCTTTTTCGGATCCTATTGTGGTCGTCTAAAATTAAGCTTGGATTTCATGTCTTAAACTTTTTTAATACGTTGTTTTAGGTTTGAAGCTAATTAAAATTATTTTATTATGATAGTATCCTATTACACCATTGACTGCGGGGATTTATTCATGTCTCGGGTTAGTAAACTACCTAAAACAAACGATGTTCTTACTCACAAAGAGAAGAAGTACATTGTTAAAGATGTGAAATTTGGTTTTAATGTATATTACATTTTAATTGAAAGAAAATACATTTAAACTAAAAATGGTAACGACAATATTGTCGTTACCATTTACTAAAACTTTACAGTAATCGCGTAATCGAACATTTCTATCTCGTGCGTTGGGTAAATTTTTAACCCAAATAGCTTTTCATGTTGGCTCCCATCAAAAGATCGATACAAGTCTAATACGCCATAATTCAATACTATTCCGCGACTTTTATAACGTTTAGCGTATTGCTGATCCATGTAATGAATGTCATAACGTATACGATACATCATTTTGTTTAAATTATCTTGTAATTTCATAAAGGCACGCTCCCTTTTTTGCCATAACAACTCTAAATCCTCCTTATTGTTTAGTGTAACACGTTGAAGAGGTAACGTGTTCTTTACAAAAGGGATTTTAGCATCAGGGTTTTGATGGTGTTCTTTAATCGCGTTTGCAACTTTATCGTGGTGATGTTTTTTGTCTAACATGTTTATTTTATTTATAGATTAAATGGTGTGGTTATACGGTTGTTAGCCGTCATTACAATTCCGACATCATAGAGTTTACATAAGCATCAGTTAATTTTGTTTGTTGTTCCGAGTTCAATTCCCATCCATTGTCTATTAAATTTTGGATAAATCTATTAGACATATCCATTACTTCACTTGCAGATAACGAACGGCTAACACTGTGTAAATCCAATTGCTCAAGTCGTTCAATTCTTTCTAAAAGCTGTCTTTCAAGCCAATTTTCGTAAGTTTCAATATCTCCTTTGCCATCATCTGTGGCAGTGGCATTGAACATATTGTATAAATAATTTTTGTCTTTCATTTTTGTTAATGTTTCAACCCACAATTAGAGCAGTAAAGCGCGTCTTTATCTTCTAATACGGGCATGTCGTTTTCGCACTGGAAGCAATGCAACCAATACAATTTGCCGTCTGGGTATCTTAGTTTTTTAGCCTTGGTACTATCTTGGTTAAACCACCTGCGTATTACATAACCTCTTGTTATGCTAATAACCGTGAAAAACAGCGTTATTAACAGGTTTTTGCTGGGCGTGGTTGCAATACCCAAAACAGGAAATATTACAAAGGTTGCCGCTAACGAGATGCCAAAACCAACGGCGGTGTTGGTCATGGCTTCTATAAAGGATTGGGTTTTTGTCTGCATTTATATATTTCTTTGTTTTATAATATTGTATTCCTTTCTAAGTAGCTCCAATCGGGTATTCTTCCTATTTTTAAACTTAATTCTTGGAGCTTTTTTAAACCCTCTAGATAAAGAATGATTAAAGGGATTTTTATTATTGCTCATGATGTATAGTTTTCATTTAAGTATTCATCTATTTCTTTGCGTAACACCGATGACATACCTTTTTTATCTAAATGCCAATTGTAAAAATCGTTAAGCAATTCACGTTTAAGGGTTAGGTGTAGTATTTTTTTATTACTCATGCTTAGTTATTGTTTTTTAGGTAGCACTTTTATTAGGGTTAGCAATTCGTCTTCGCCAACGTTTTCAAGTTCGTAGCCGTCCAGATCTACATCGTAACTTACTTCTCCAGTTTTAAAATAGTTAAAGAAAATTGTAAGTGCGTACTCCAAACGGGAACAGGTATAATCTTCGTAATAAAACTCCTCCTCGGGGAGGGTTTCTACTTTTTCAAAGCCTTGGGCTTTTATAAAATCTACAGTTAAGGGTTTCATATTAAATAAGGTTTATTAGTTAAACAGGTTCAAAAGCGACTATCTTTTCGGCAAATGCAATAGCGTCTTCAATGGTTGTAGAATTAAACCAAACAAAGTGTTCGCCTGTATAGATGCAGAACCCTTTATTAATGCCTGTAGACCCAAACAATAGGCAAGGGATTTCATCTTCTCTAATGCCGTTATCCGCGATATATTCCTCGCTTACGAGTTCTTTTCTAAATCTAAACATTGGATCGTCTTCTCTCTTAAATCCGTGGTTTATGAAGTCTTCTGGTATCATAATTTTAAATAGTGTTTAAAGGATTTGTAAAATGATTGCTAGCAATACTAGCATGATGATTATAAATGGTAGTGGGTTTGGTTCTGGCGTGCCTCGTAGGTACGGATCGTCTAACCAATCGTTATTGTGCATGTTTGTCTGTTTTATCGATTACTTCAACATTTTCAAACGTATCGTCAATATCAAACATATCTCCCATATCAACTAAACCTTCTATTTCGTGAAACAATTCAGAATTATCTCCTATGTAAACATCTTCTATATCTAAGTCTTTAAGGCGTTCAAATTGTTTTTCGGTAACTTCTATTTGCTGGTCGAATAACATTCTAATCGAGCCTTTTATTTGTATGGTTCTACTCATTTTTATTAGTGTTAAAGATTATAATTTAAATTATTAGCTATTAGACTTATTTGGTTTCGCAAATGCCACCACAGGTCTTACAGATGTGTATTACTTTAGGATGATTTAAGTGAAACTCTAGTTTTTTGTAAGTGCCTGCGTTACAACAGGCACTCTTTTGGGTGCTTTTGGTCATGTTAATGAATACTGGCGTGGTTGTCTTCCCAATAGCGTTTGTTTAAGTAGCGGTATGGGTTGGTTTTGTCTACGCCTTTACGGGTTAAATAATTATCGTAGGTTTTTATATAGGCAATGGCGTCTATCTTATCTTTTTTAGACATTTTGCTCCAGAACTTCTGGGTGTCTATTTTTTTAAGCTTATGGCCATAGGCGTTCCAGAAGGTGTCGAAACTTAAATCGGGTTCGCCAATAGTAACCTTCATAAGGCTTTTAAGTTCTTTATTGTTTAACCAAATGGTTTTCATTAAGGTTTCGCTGGCTGGGAAATTAGCGTTGTTAAACAGCCATTTCATTTGGTTGCCTGTTAAGTCGCCTTCTATAATTTTAAACGATCGTAAACGACCGTTTAAATCGTATTTAAACTCCCATAAAAAGCCTTTAACAAGACCTTGCACGGTGTAGGTGGTATAAATCTCTGTCATTGTAATTTCTGGTCTAATACGTTAATTAAAGTCTGTACGAGGTTTTTAGAATAATCGTTACTGCAGGTGTAAATAAGGTCGGTTGCAATGGCTTTTAAAGCCCAAGCTTCGTAATATTTTAAAGTGACGCTTATTTTCTTTTTCTGATCGAAAAGGCTTGCTTTTTTTTGTTGCGCTTTTACCTTTTTCTCGAACTTATCGGCCAACTCGAAACCAATGCTTTTATATACTTTTATTTGAATCTCGTTTGGGTAGCTCGGGTTGTACACTTGTTTTAAAATGTTGTGGGCAGCTACCAGAGCGTCGTTACTTAACTTTAGGTCTATTTTCATGCTTGTGCTGTTGTTTTACAAAACGAATCATTTGCGCTGGCGATGGCTGTTTTATATGGCCTATATTGCTAGGCGAAACAATGATGTCGTAATAGAATTGGGTTAATAGATTAAGGTCTCGGGCTGTTTTCTTGTTTAGTTTTTTTAAAACAGTTTCGGGCAGGGGTTTATTAATATTTATATGCATTCGGTACGTATGTTTAAAATTTGACCGCATTGGTCGCAAAGGGTGTGTATGGTTTCGCAGGTTACGGTGCAGCATATTACTACATCGCTTTTTTCGGCGTCGTGTAGACAGGGTGCTGGTGGTAAGCAAGGCATGTGTTCTGGAGCTAGATTGTCGTCCCAATCGTTATTGTAGCTAAACGGATCCAAATCATCCAAGCTGTAACTATATTTTAAAATAAAAAGTCCTAAAAGGGCTAAGCTTATAAGAATAGCCCCTATGGTAATTGCAATGTTTAACATTATTGTACTTGGGTTTGGTTAAAATAAACAGGCTTCTTTTCTTCGAACTTTACTGGCGATATTACTATAAAGGCTCGCGATTTGCCGTTTAAAGGGTACATGTAGTACTTGTAGAGTCCTGGACTGTTTTTTACAGGTTCTCGTTTTTCTACCATAACACCTGTTACGGTGTTTTCTGTTTTACGAGTTGCTTTGGTGGTGCTGCAGTTAAAAGCTGTTAATACTGCCAGTAGTACAATTAATTTTTTCATAATTTTGATGTGAATTTTAAGAATTAAACTTGTTTTAAGGTTTATCCGCGTTATTGGCGTAACGCGGTTTTTTTTGCATAGCCTTTAACCATGTTTTCTAAGGCTATAATGGTTTTAGAGATTTCTTGAGCGCTTTGCTCTGGTAATGGTTTTTTTACAGGGGCTTTGTTTTGTAACCATGCACCCAGCTGCGCCATATTGGCAAAGTAGCGGCCTGCACGCTGGTCGTAAAACTGCCAGCCCAATTGCATACACAGACTTAATATATTGCGGTGCGAAGCTTTTGCCCCGTTAAAGGTTGTCCACGGGTTAGGCACGGGCGAACCGCCCAATTGCTTTATTATGGCGTTTGCTTGTGCAAAGCTTAAATGGTTGGTGCTGCTTTTTTGGCTATCGCCCGTCATGTTTACCACTAACTGGGCTTTAAAGTCTTTGTCGCCACGGGTTAAAATGGCGATGATTTGTTTCTGTTTGGCATCGGCTGTTATCATGCTATTAAACTTTTAAGGTGTTTTTGGAAGGCTTTGTGTTCGGCACTGGTTAACTCTACGCGAGCTATCCAGTTGCCGTTACTATCGCGTTCTACAATCTTGTTATTTACAAATAACTGATCGTCGTTTAAGGGGCTTATTATTACTGACATGCTAATCTTTTTTATTCATAAACTGGAAACACAATTGGTTTGCCAAGTGGTTAAACTCTAAATGGTTCTTATTGTCGTCTGTCAAATAGTTGTAAATTTCAGTAGGTGCAACCGTTGCTAAAGCATGAAAAAACTCTGTCAACTCTTCATCATCCAACTTAAAGTGGTTTGAGTGATCTTCATCTGAAATTGCATCTAATAAAGCTTTAGATATATTCTGCGCATACTGGATTATTGTTTTGCTGTTTTCCATAATTACACAGAGAATCTAAAGGTTAATTTTTTAGGCACGCTGTCGGTTTCTATAAACTTCCAACCGCTTACATACATGCTGTTTTGCGTACGGATTTGAGCATTGAAAATGATGTCTAAACCATCGTCGAACAACTCCGAGTTAAAATCGTCCCTAAGTTTACTTAGCTCGATTATTTTACTTGGGTTAGGCTGCTGGGTCTTTGGGTTAAGCTTAATAAGTAGGTTTATCATTTTGGCTTGCTTTTGGCTTCGCGGATCGTCTGTCTCTAAAGATTTGGCGTATTGTTTAATTTTTTCAAGGCCTGCGCTCTCGGTGCCGTCAAACTTAATGGTAACGTTGTGGCCTATGGTAATGCTGGCAGAACCGTCTGGCAAAGTACAGGTGTGGCTATCCTGCGGATCGTTGCCGTAGATATCTTCTTTTAGTTCTTTTACAGGATTAAAATCTGCAAACAGATCGCTTATTAAAGCTTCGGTAATACCGTTGTGTTTTACAAGGCTGTCTATGTTTCTGGTAACAAACTCTTGGGTTAATTGCTTGTAGGCTTTACGATCGTTTTTTACACGTTCCTTTTCGGCTTTTTGCTCATCGGCAAGTTGTTTCATTAATGCGGCTTTGTCGGCTGCAGATAGTTTGGTAAGGTCTAAGGTTTCTGTACTCATTTTAAAATTTGAATTTGATGTTATTGTTATGGGGTTTACTACTTGAATGTTGTTTATGTTTTTACACATGGTTTTCTGGGTTAAATTTTTTCCAAATGGCGCCGTCTAAAACTTCGAGTTCGCGGTCGCTGTTATAGCGTAGTTCTGGCCGTTCCCAGTTTTTACTGGATATCGTTTCGCTTAACTGGATAATGCTGGAGCTTGCTTCCCTTACTATGGCCTGTTGCAATACATTGTTACTGTTGGCAACTATTTCGCGGTGCAACCAATAGCGGCAGGCAATAGACAAATGTTCTATTATGGCATCGAGAGCAAGAATGTTAAGTAGGTGGTCTGTGTACTGTGTTCTGGTCATGCTTTAATGGTTTTTAGACTTGGGTTTAGCTCTAGATCGGCCAGCTTATTTATAAAATGCTTTAGGCGTTGTTCTAGTTTACTACGTTGTAGGTTTGGTATTAATGGGTTTTCTAATTCGGTTTTTAAGGCGTTTACTTTATTGTTAAGTTCGGTTAGGGTATATGTTTGCATTCTTTTTTTAATGGCTTTAAATCGGTTATTATCATATTAATTAATACAGATGGGTAAAAGTCCTCTATAGCTTTGGAGTAGGTGTGCAATAAGTCTAAATAGGTCGCCGTGTCTGTAATATTGGCCTCTAGGTATGGTTTGCAATCTGTACAGAAAGCCTGTTCTACAATACCTAACCATTGTTGGCAATACCAGCTATATAAAGCACGGTTTGTGGCTAAGGCTTGTAATGGTACGCCAAGCTCGGTGTAAATGTTGCACCACTTAAAAAAACAGGTGTAACGGTAATCGTCGTAAGACTTGTAGTCTATTTTTAATGTTTTGGTAATTAAAGAATTTGTTTCCATGCTATAATTTTAATTCGTCCCAGTAGTTTTGAGCGCCCTGTTCCCAAATAACATAAGGCGTTGTTATTGTACCTCTAGAGGCGCGACTTCGCGAAAAGGCTTTAAAACCTTCTACATCTATTTTAACATCGGCATCGTACTCTATGCGTTCGGCTAAAGTGCCTACAGCGTTTTTGCCTTTTACATGGCTGTTAATAATGAATACGATATTGGGGTTTTCTGCTTGCATGTCTTTATAATCTTGAAGGGTCATAAAGGCGTACTGTATAGAGTCTATAACACAAAACCGAATGCCTCTGCTACTTTGTAGGCGTATGCGCATTTCGTTAATAGGTTCGCGGTGCAGCAACTTAATTTTGTTACGGGTAGCCTTGGGAAGGTTCATGTCTATAAATGCGTCCTGCATAGATTTTCGTGCGCCTTCCTCCAGCGAATTGTAAATTACTTTGCCGTATTTGGTAAGCTCTGTAATTAACTGTAACATGAAGGTGGTTTTACCGTGGCCAGATTTGCCTTTTAAAAACCATGTTCCGTTGGCTTCTGGTCTTCCTATTAATTCTCTAAATCGTCCTGTTAGAGGTATTTCAATGAACTTTTTCTTTATTAACTCATCTACTGAAACTGCTTTTCTTAGTTTCGTCAAGGGGCAGTAGGTTTTACGCGGTTTGCTTTAGGTGTTTTTGTTTTAGTTTGTATTTATCTATATCGCGACGTACACGACGTAAATCGTCCTCGCAGTTTTCGTATATGTAAAGAATTTCGGCTTCGTCCTGTACACCGTTGGCCTTGCAGATTAAGGCAACATCGTTGTAAGTTATGTGGTCTAGTTCTATAAACTTTTTACCTATGCGGCTGTAAAACTCTGCATAGCCTATTTTGTCGCGTTGTACGCCTTTTAAAATGCGTTTTTCTAAAGCTTTAACGCCACTAACCAAAAAGCCACACTTACCGTTAAGATCGTTGTATAAATCCATGAATATGTCTAGTTGTGGGTCTTTCAGTTTGTCAAATTGATCTTGAATTAATATTGGTTCGTCTATAGATCTTAAATGATTGATGAAGCGCTCTAAAAGTTCCTCGGTTTTACCGTAGCTGTCTAAACCACTAGCTATTAATAGGTTTTTTAAATAGCTTTTCTTTGTCCATGTGTTTTTACATTGTACATAGATAGCCTGACCTATATTGGCTTTCCAGAAATGTTTGTAGGTTTCGCTTTTACTCTTTCCTGGAGTGTCGGACACGCCAATACTAATACCTAGTTCCTGACAACTGTTTAAAAGGCTGTTAAGGATTTTAAAGTTTGTAGTTTCTACCGTTACCCAATTGGAGTCTATAAATAACTTGGCTTCAATAATGCGCCACATTTCGTTGCTTATTAATTTCCAGTTGTTGTTAATAACTTGGCTAACCAAGGCGGTACTTACGCCCAGAAGTTTAGCCATGTGGCTCTGACTGGTTAATTGAGACAGTCTAGAGAGTTCGTTGGCAATAATTGTTTTTTGATCTGTATTCATTGGCTTATGAATTTTAATGGTTTTACAATCGGTTATAGAAAGATTCGGCTTCAACCTCGTTGCGCAACTGTTTTGGTAGTTTACCTCCGAATTTTAATTTTAGTTCTTGATCTTTTATCAACTGCTCTGGAGTAATTCCAGTTTCGCGTTGTTTACGTTCTATCTTACGTTTTGCCTCGGCCTCTTCAATCTTACGTACCTCGTAATCTTTAGCCCACTGTTCTTTATCGCCTGCCTGCATTAAGGCAGGTACCTGTTGGTGTTTGCGTACTGGTTGGGCATCGGCAACAAATTGCTTGTCGCCGTCTGGAAGTTTTAAGTACAGGCTTACGTAATTGTCTAACTGGTCTGGATCGTACTTCACAAAGAATTTTTTGTTTACCCAACGTTCTCTAAAGCGTAAATCGATATCGCCATTTACATTGTACACCTCGAAATGGTATTTTGTTTTGGCTATTTCTACACGTAAACCGTCTTTAACATACGTTATCGGCTCTGGAGTGTAACACCAGAACAGGTCGATCATGTCCAAATAGTTAATAGGCTCGTGCATTAGTGGTTCTTGGGTGTACACTTGGTTTCTGGATAAGCCTTCCTTTTTAAATTTCGGGTGTGTGGCTTCGTTCCATTCCTTTACACATAACTCCCAAGCTTTAATAAGCTCTTCTTTAGTTGGTAGCTTATCAAGGTTGCCCTTAATAAATTCCATGTTAGGGGTATTGCGTTCTGTACGCACCTTAACAGATTGCTTATCACTAAACCACCAATAGTTAACTACTTGCTGTTGTAGGCGGTTAAAAATACCTTCTACAGGTGAGCTGTGTTCGTAAGCAGCATGTTTGTAATGCAAGCCGCCTTGTTTGGCTACCATTTTACCATACAGTTCCTGCATGCGGTTACTGGTGTGTCCAGACTGGCCGTCGTACGTAAATAAATAGGGTCTGGATTGTGCCTCTTGAAATGCCATTTTAACCGCTGTAAAATGGTCGATATGGTTTTCGGTCTCGCTAAAGCTCCAGCCAATAATCTTTTCGCTGTACACATCTACTACAGGATCTATTTTATATTTGGCGGCTGCACCAAGATCGTTATCGAAACAATGCATCCAGTCAATTTTAGAACCGTCTATCGCCCAGTAGGCATTAGGGAACCATTGTTCTTTATCGCGTACGAGTTTATGTCCGTATTTCTTTTTGTATTCTTCGCGATCGCGAGAAACTAACCATTGTTTTTCCTGTTCTGGCTCGTACAACCATTTGTAAATGGCCGATTCGCTTAATTCTGGCCAGTCGCGTTTTAAAGCTTCGCGCTGGTATAGCGAATGCAATACAGGAACAACCACTTTGTTTGGCATGGAGTAGGTTGCTATAATCCAGTCCGCGATATCGCCTTTAATTTTCTGGGCAGCCTTATTACCTGCATTTTTATGTATAAGGGCGTCGTAGTTCTTGGTGTCGTCCTGCAAAAAGCCTTCTTTATCTTTAGTGCCGTAAAGCTTACGGTCTAAAGCACGCCAGTTAGCAGGTAATCTGTGCGGATATCTTTTGGTTTGCGTATTTGGGTAGCACTCGGTTTTTAAATCGGTAATAATGCTAACTAATTTCTCTTTTAAACGGCCTTTATTTGCCTTTTTGCGTTGCGCCTTACATTTAGCTTCGTAATTAACAACAATGTCGTGGTAAAGGCTTAAAATTTCGGCTTCGCAAATGTATTGGGCTTGTTTTTTGTTGGTAATACCTAAACCGTTATCGTAGGTAAAGGTTTTGTAAAAATCTATGGCGTCTTGATCTGTGGTTAATTGTTCGGTAAAAGTTTCGCGATCTTCTTGTAGATATGGATTGCCTAAAGCTTTAATGATTAATTGTTTTAGGTCTTCCGCTATAGAATCAAATTCTATTAAACCTGTGCGACCATTACCTTTGGTACGTATTCTATTTAACTTGCCGCGTTGTACCCACTTCTGAAAATTATCATAACTTAAAATTGATAAATGGTTGTAAAAAACCTCTTGGTCTACGCATACAGTGTTTTTATAAATTTCGTACATACTTTAGATTTTTACCTTTTGGGGTTAAGGTGTTTTACTTTTTCTTTTTATCTGGATAAGATTTATAGGTGTCTACTATTTCGCGAGCAGCTTTAATAATAAGCTGTGCGTTTTCGTTTTTTGGATATTCCTGAAGCTTCATAATACGCCCGATGTAGGTTGACGTACAGTTGAACTGTCTGGCGAGTGCCGAAGCGTTCACCATTCTTATTTCATCTTCTGTAAAAGGAATGAATTCTTTTTTATACATTTGGTTTAAATATTTAAACAAATATAGTCAATATATTTTCTAAAAAACAAATGAATGGTAAATAAATTTTCCAATATAAAAGAAAGAGTTTTGCAAATTGCTGATTATAAAGGAGTTTCAAAAGAAAAATTTTGTAAGTCTATCGGTATGTCGTATGGAAGCTTTAAAGGAGATGCCAAAAGCAGACCATTAAACTCTGACGCAATAGAAAATATATTGACCATGTATGACGATATTAGCGCCAATTGGCTAGTAACTGGTGATGGAGAAATGACTAAAAACTACAGTCAATCTAGCTTAAATCAACCATCAAATGTTTACAAGCTTCGTACTGATCGGTTAGAAGTACACCAGAACATCCCTCTTTATAATCTTGAAGCATCTGCAGGTTTAGTTGAGTTGTTTCAAAACCAAGGCGACCAAACCCCAATAGACAGTATATATATTCCAAACTTACCCAAGTGCGACGGCGCTTTGTTTGTTACTGGAGACAGTATGTATCCGCTATTAAAGAGTGGAGACATTATAGCTTATAAGCAAATACATGATATTAGTAACGATATCTTTTGGGGCGAAATGTATTTAGTTGCAGTAGAAGTTTCTGGCGAAGAATATGTTAGTGTAAAGTATATCCAAAAGTCCGAAAAAGGGGATCAGTATATTAAGCTGGTATCGCAAAACCAACACCACCAACCGAAAAACGTTTTGCTTAAAAAAGTTCGTGCTTTAGCACTTATAAAAGCTAGTATTAGAATAAATTCTATGAGATAAAAACAAATTGTACATAGTTTTTCAAGCAGAAAACACCAATAATCAACCCTAACAACCTATAAACGTGCAAAATAGCCTATTTTGTTACGTGTTTTTGCATGCATTAACCCCCTGTCTTAATGCTTTTTTTATGTAGTTATAGCCTTTTTTATGCAATTATTTAAGCTGTTAAGGTATGTTTTTTAGTGCGTTTTGTCCATCCTACTGTCCATCCTACTGTCCATCCTAGTAAAAAACATTGAAAAAAGGGAGCTTTTTAAGGCATTAAAAATACACCCACAAACAAAGTGTTGTAAAAACATTTAAGGCCGTTTAAAACTAATTTAAACGGCCTTAAATAGCAGTAAAACAAAGGTTTTACATAAATAATAATACTTACCTTTATAAAATAATAGTTTTAGGAGATCTAAATAATAGTTCAATCATAGCAAAATAATACTAATGTACAATTTGTTTTTTTTAGCAAAACCAACAAAAAACGCTCGAAACCCCGTAAAATAAGACTTTTTACGACCTTTTTTATATTAATTACTTTGTACTATTTGTTATAATGCCCCTAGTATGTCTCTTTAAACCCTAAAAAGAAAAATATAGCTACTATTATATAAAAAAGGATATTAATGTAAATTGGTTTCATGAAGTTGTTATTTTTAGTTAGTTAGTTAGTGTTGGTAAGCCATAATCTATTTGGTAGCTAAATTAATTGACAAAAAAATGTGAAACATATAATGAAATAAAAATGAGGTTTGGTTGGTAGTTTCAATTTGTATCTGATTTTAGGTTTAATTATAATAAGTTGAATTTGATGTAATTTATGAGGGTTTTAAAAACATAAATATGTTGTTAAATGTAATTAATGTTATACAATTTTAATTACGGTTTTTCCGTAATTGTAAATTATACTAATGATTATATCGTTTATAACTTATATCCAAAGCTCACTTTAAGTACCGTATTTTTTGACTTTCCATCTGAATTATAGTATTCAAAATCCAAGTCTCTATATAATCCAAAATCGGTGGTTACATATATTAGAAACGAACTATATTCCAAACCAAAACCTAGGTTAAAACCGTAATCTATTCTATTTGTAAATAAGTCTTCAAATTCTTTTCCTCCGTATTTAGAAGAGTAGGTGTTGTTTCCAAGTAGATAATTAAAATAAGGACCAGCAAGCAGACTAATATTTACATCTTGCATAAAAAAGGTATATTTTAAGTTTACAGGAATATCTATATAATATTCGTTTAGTTCTGCATTATCTATAAGTAAATTGTCGTAAATATCAGGGCCACTAAGTTCCTGTTCTATTCTTTGATGTTCTCGTTTTAAGGATAATTGTATTTGGGGCATTACAGAAAAATGTGTACTAAATTCATAGTCGTATGCGGCTCCTATTTGAAACCCAGGTTTAACAGTTCTCGATTTAATATATTGTCCAAATGTTTTACTTTCATAAAGTTTCGAAAAATTTACGCCTCCAATTACATAAAAATTCTGGGCATTAAAATGAGTAGTAGATAGTGTTAAAAAAGTAAATGTTAGTAGGATTTTTAAAGATTTCATGTTTTTTCTTGTTGTATATGTGTTTTAAATTTTAATGATGGAGTTACAATGCATTATAAAAAAGACTGCCTAATTTTAGGCAGTCTTTTCACAGTAATTAACTATACGGGTTGGTTAGTAGCTAATTCACTTTTCTTAACACTTAATTTTTAATGTTTTATTTAAC